>JAWOGE010000293.1:0-2570 GCA_046497165.1 bacterium
ATGTTGCACAAAGAAAGTGCACCTCCGAGAATCATACCCGTAAGAACAGCTCTTAAAGTAAATTGATATGGTTTTTTGTCTGTTTTTTTAACGGAACACATAAATATCCTTTAATAATTTCATTATATAAAATACCAACATCATCCGAAGTAAAATGTATCTGAACAACAGAAATATGCAAATTTTTACCTGAATCGAACGATTCAGGTTTTATCCTGAACCGTCCGACTCTCTCATTGAAAAATGAAAAAGTTTTCTGTTCTTAAGAAGTTACAAAAATCGCCGATTAACCTTCGGGTGAACCTCAGATTTTGTGTAACTCTTCTGAATCAGAATTCTTTCCCATGTTTTCTAACTCAGAATCAAACGATTCAGGTTTATACTTTTTTTTTAAAATTTTGTATTTCGGAAATATCCGAATATGCTTTCACAGAGGTTCAATTATATAAAGGGGAAACCATGAGAATCCTTCATACATCGGACTGGCATCTCGGTCGCTCCCTTTACGGACACAGACGACACAGGGAGTTTTCAAAGTTTCTGAACTGGCTTGCAGATACCATTGAAGATAAAAAAATAGATCTTCTATTGGTTTCAGGTGATATTTTCGACTCAAAAACACCGCCCAACAAAGCTCAGGAGCTTTACTACCGTTTTTTATGCCGTATTTCAGAGTCATGCTGCAGTAGTGTTGTCATAGTTGCCGGAAATCATGATTCACCCTCTTTCCTCAGTGCTCCCGGTGAACTTCTTCGTGCCATGAACATATTTGTCGTAGCAGATATCACAGAAAATACAGAGGATGAAGTTCTCGTGATCTCCAACTCTCGCCGTAAAAATGATTTTGTCGTTGTCTGTGCGGTTCCCTATCTTGCTGACAGACATATCCGAAAGAGCGAGTCGGGAGAAAGTGTCGCCGATAAAAACAGAAAACTTGCAGAAGGTATAAAAAAACACTATGCCGATGTGGCCGCTGTTGCCGAAAAAAAGTGCAACGGGCTTTACCGGAAAATTAGTGATTCAGAAAAAAAACGGAAAATACCCATTATTGCAACGGGACATCTTTTTACAAAAGGTGGAAAAACTGTGGACGGTGACGGTGTCAGAGAACTTTACGCCGGGAATCTCGCTCATATGGATGAATCTGTATTTCCGGAATCCATAGATTATTTTGCTCTGGGGCATTTGCATATTTCTCAGAAAGTGGGAAACAGAGAAGAGATCCGTTACAGCGGTTCGCCTCTTCCGGTGGGTTTCGGTGAAGCAAAACAGAAAAAAAGTGTGTTTGTCATAGATATGGAAAACGGCCGGCCGGATATAGAAAATGTTTCCGTTCCCTGTTTTCGTTCCCTCAGATCCATAAGCGGCTCTCTTGAAGAGATTCGCGAAGAACTTATGAAACTCAGAATCCACGGAGATAATTCATGGATAGAGATCGAATACACAGGTAAGGAAACCCCCGGTGATCTCAGAATGATACTGGAAGAGGACATTTCATCTTCTGAAATGAAAATTCTGCGTATAAAAAATCCCGGCATGGTTGAAAAGGTCATGGGGGAAACCTCCGCAAACGAAACACTTGACAACCTGGATGAATACAAGGTGTTTGAAAAATGTTTGGAAGCTAATAAAATTCCCGCCGAACAAAGGGAAAAGCTTATATTTTCTTACAAAGAGATTCTCCAATCCATGCACGAAGAAGATAACCGTAAAGAGTAAAATGAGGTGTTATGAAAATACTTGAGCTGAAATTTAAAAATCTTAATTCACTTTATGGAAAATGGCTGATCGATTTCACGACACCGGAATACACTTCCGAAGGCATTTTTGCATTAACAGGCCCCACCGGTTCCGGAAAATCAACTATTTTGGACGCTATCTGTCTTGCATTATACGGTGCCACACCGCGTCTCGGAAAAATCTCCATAAGTTCCAATGAAATCATGTCCCGAAACACCGGAGAATGTTTTGCTGAGGTTCTTTTCCAGTCTCAATCCGGTCTTTTTCGCTGCAGCTGGTATCAGCACCGTGCCAGGAAAAAAACTGACGGTGAACTTCAGCAACCTCGACATGAGATATCCGAAGCTGACGGAACCATAATAGAATCAAAAATCCGCGATGTAGCCATGCATGTTGAAGAAAAAACGGGGATGAACTTTGAAAGATTCACTCGCTCGATGATGCTCGCCCAGGGTGCTTTTGACAGTTTTCTCAAAGCCGGTACAGAGGACAAATCCAGAATACTCGAACAGATTACCGGAACTGAGATATATACGGAAATTTCCAAAAAAGTACACGAACGCAAACGACTGGAACAATCGGAGCTGGAACATATAAAAACGGAAATGGCAGCCACGGAAATTCTTGAACCCGAAGAGAAAAAGGAGCTTGAAAAAACTTTTGAAGATAAAAAATCGGAGCTTAAAAAACTGCATGAGAAACATACAGAAACGGAAAAAGCACTCAACTGGCTTAAAACTGTCAACAAACTTCAGGCCGAGATAAAAACTCTGTCGAAACAGAGCAGTGAAATTGGAAACGAGATAGAGAAGTTCAATCCTCAGCGTAAA
>JAWOGE010000324.1:0-3145 GCA_046497165.1 bacterium
GCCCTGAAGCGTGAAGAAAAAAGAGGAAGTATAGAAAAGGGTAAATATGCTGATATTCTTATAATGGATGCGAAATCCTGGATATATCCGGTTTATCATTTTGCACACAACCATGTTTTGCGTATTTTTATCAAAGGAAGAGAGATAACGACAGATGTCCGGACCTCCGGGGAGACAGTTCAATGAAAAACAGACTTTTTATTGTAACAACCTTAATTTTTGCAGCTTTTTTTATTTTGACCGTACAAAGCTGTAAAAGAAAAACTTCCGGTGAGAGTCAACGCTGGCGGGTTATGGATACTCCTGACATCAATCTTTCTTTGAATGAAGAAAAGTTATTTTCATCCATTGAAGAGTTTGAAAAACTTTTGACTGCTTCTCTTGTTTTTTTTGAAAAAAACAAAAATCTGGGTGGTTTTTCACAGGATATCAAAATAGAAACACAATCTGAGACAGATGATAATAAAAAAGCTCTCAAACTTGAAGAAAATGTTTTTTATAAAAATGACGGAAAAGAGGCTTACATATTAACCTATGAAAACAATCACAGTGAAGGTTGGGAAATGATATGGAAGGATGGCTTTCTTTACCGTAAGATGCTAGGCGGAGAACATATTCGTACATACAGCATGGGAGAGCATAATTTCTATCGTGAAAAAATGTTTTCCGTACTTCCCGACATATATCTCATGTTGAGAGAAAATGCTCGTCTTGAAAGCAGCCGCCGGGAGGTTACCGATGAAGGAGAGTTCACGAAAATAGAAATTGTATTTTCTGATAAAAGAAATCCCCGGACTTCTGTTGAGGAAAAACAGTATCTTCAGAATACTATAGGCATAAGGGAAAGAGAGATTGATAAACTTGTGCATACCATGGGAAGAATGGCGAAAAGCGACATATCCGGAAGTTATACAGTTTTAGTGGATAAAAACAAAATAGTGAAAAAAATATCAGCAGACATATCTTTTCATTTGGAAGAACAGGAGCTCTCTTTTATTATCAAGGGAGAAAGATCTGTTTCTCAGGAGTCATATTCTATGATAAGTGCTCCCGCTTGACCCCCGGAATATCATCGTCGTTCCATGGATGCCGCCAAAAATATTATGGAGGATTGAACATTGGTCGAAACAGAGAAAAAACTCAAAGAGATTATAAACATTCTTGATGACAAACAGGGAGAGAACATATTTGTATACAATGTTGCTGAAAGTTCGGGCTATACTGACTACTTTGTTGTTGTTTCAGGTCGTTCTCCCACGCACACAAGCACAATTGCTGAAACAGTGGCTTATGAAGTAAAGAAAAAAACCGGTGATACATCCGTTGTTGAAGGTAAAGATAAATCCAGATGGATACTGATTGATTTCGGTGATGTTGTTGTCCATGTAATGCTTGATGATGTTCGTCATTTTTATGATATAGATACACTTTTTGGAAGTGAACAACGAATAGACACAGATCAGTATCTTTCATGAAAATTATTATCCGTACGGTAGGTAAACTCAAAAAAAAAGGTGGTTTCCGGGATATGAATGATTTCTATGCCGGAAGGATTTCCCGTATGGCTGCTTTGAATATTCATGAAATAAAAGAACAATCATCCATAAAAAAAGAGACGGAGCTTCTTTGTAAAAACTCTGAAAAAGAGGCGTTTCGTGTGGCTTTGCGTGAAAACGGCAGGCAGTTCAACAGCATTGCTTTTTCTAAATTCATAAACGAAAAAAGAATCAGAAACATTCCTGTTGAGTTTTTTATAGGCGGAGCATACGGGCTGGGGTTCGTAAAAGAGTCACTTTCACTCTCTTTATCTCTCTCGACACTGCCTCATCAACTTGCGAGGATAGTTCTTCTCGAGCAGTTGTACCGAGCTTTTTCACTAATACAGGGGAGCTCATATCATCATGAATAAAATTTTATCCTCCCAACTTCGTCGGGTAATTTTTATAAGAACTTGAAATCTATGTAACGATAAAATACACGAGCACTTCATCTGTTTTTTCGGCTGTTTTCACCGGAAATTTTTTACTCCTTTCTTGCTTTTTATAAACTAAATAAGTATCATGACTTCGCTTCGAAGTTTGGAGTGAAATATCGTTTTGTTTGATTTTTTAAACTAATTGATTTTAATAAAGGTTTTTCAAAAAACAAACCACATACAGATCGGGAGAAAATATGGAGCTACTTTCCGAAAAAACATTGAAACTGACAAAAGAAGCTGTGAAGGAACTGTTTCCGGATTTTTCATCCTATGAGAAGTTGTTCATAAGACCTGCTTCTGATGATAACTTCGGTGATTTTCAAACAAATTTTGCCATGGCCACAGCCGGAGATTTGCGTCAGAATCCTCGTAAAACCGCAGATATGCTTGCGGGTAAGCTTTCTGCCCATTCAATGTTTTCCAAAGTCGAAGCAGCAGGTCCGGGTTTTATCAATTTTTATATTGCAGCGGATTTTATAAAAAATATACTTATGGAACTTGATCATACAAGATGGGATTTTTCTTTTCTGGACAGAAACGGCGATATAATTATTGATTACTCCTCTCCCAATATTGCAAAACCACTTCATGTGGGGCATCTCCGATCTACAATAATAGGAGATTCTATTAAACGAATAAACCGTTTTCTCGGATATTCAGTCATTGCTGACAATCATATAGGAGATTGGGGGACACAGTTTGGAAAACTCATATATGCCTGGCGTCATTGGTGTGATCAAGATGAGATCAAAAAAAATCCCATGAAAGAGATGCAGAGGCTTTATGAACTTTTTTCAGAAAAATCCCGTGAAAAGCCGGAACTGATTGAAGAGGCACGAAAAGAGCTTGTAAAACTTCAGAAGAATGACAAAGAAACCGTTAAACTCTGGGAAATGTTCACAGCTATATCCCGCGAGGACAGCGAAAAAATATACAAAAGGCTTGGAGTGGAGTTCGATACATGGCACGGAGAATCCTTTTATCGTTCAATGATGAAGGATATTGTACAGGATCTTACAAAAAAAGGCGTTGCCCGCGAAGATGACGGTGCCGTTGTTGTTTTTTTCGAAGACAAAAATCTTCATCCCTGTATTATTCAAAAAAAAGACGGCTCTTTCCTTTATTCAACCTCTGAAATAGCAACACTGAAGTACAAAGTGGAAAAAT
>JAWOGE010000057.1:0-2503 GCA_046497165.1 bacterium
CTTTTTCATTTTTCAATGAGAGAGTCGAACGATTCAGGTCTATAAAAGGCTTCTTTTTTCTTTGTTTTTTAATGTTAATTTGATATAATGAATCTGCGTATTTTTTTTGGAGGTGTTGTGAAAGTTTTCATGTCTTTATTTTTCTTATGTTTTTTTGTTTTTTCATGCAGTCTGACAGGGGGGAATGTTTCAGATTTTAAAGATGTAGAAGATGCGGACTCATACTTTAGAAATGATTCCGATACCTATGTTTCTGATGATTCTGTTGAAATAAATGATGAAGATGTTGTTTATGAGCCAAAGCCCGTTTCCTTTCATGCGGACAGTGAAATAAGGGCAGTTTTTCTTGAAGAGCTTTCAAAAGCAGAAAAGACGGTTGTGTTTTCAACTTTTCAGTTCAGAGACAACGGTATTATGAAAGCATTGAACAATCTTCATGAATCGGGAATTTTTGTCAAAGGTGTTGTAGGAGCCACTCCTGATGAGGGGCTTGATAAGGCCGCTTTCCCTCTTGTTACTTTTGAAGACTCTAATGATTCCGGCGGAATAACTCATCCTAAATTTATGATAATTGATGAAAGAACTCTTATTATCACAAGTGCCAACATGGCTTTTCAGGGCGTCAAAAACACTATGGTTATTTACAGAGATGGTGTGAAAGAACATGAATATAAAGATACCCTCTCTGTTTTCATGCATGAATTCAACGAGCTTTTTAAAAAGAAAAGCGGTGAATCCAAAAACAATCTGTGTTCTCACGGTTGTGATGTGGAGATAGGAAATCTCTTTTTTTCGCCGGGTGCAGGTTGTTCAATTCTATCTTCAAAACTCATGAAAAGTGAATCTAATTTTAATTATCTGGCTCTTTATCATATGACAGTTCACGCTGAAGAACTGAAAAATGCTCTTGTCGACATGCTTGATATGGGTGCGGATATCCAGATCATACTTGATGACTGGCTCTGGGATGATGAACTTGCCAACGGTGGAATTCATGATCTTTTTGAAAATAAAGGGGCCGAGACATTTATTTACGACAAAAGTATGGTCTGGCATCATAAATATTTTGTAAATGACAACATGCTTGTTTTCGGATCCATGAACTGGACTTACTCCGGTTGTGAGAAGAATGACGAACTGTTTTATATTTCAGAAAACAGATTTCTCATAGAAAAGTTTGCAGACTATTTTGAAAGAAACAGGGCTCTTTTTCGCTGATTTTGTAACAGAAGCCACCTTTTCAGAACGGGTTTTAATATGTTTACATTGTTCCAATTATACCATATATCCCACGGAGCGGAGCAACTCTGTCTTCTATGAATGTGCGGGTTTCAATCTCCTGTGATTTCGGTGAGCACTCTTTTTCATTCAGAAAGTGAAGTGCCTCCGACATGGACTTTTCTTCCGGACTTCCAAAATCCTGTGTAACATCGTCTTCGGCCGGACAATCTGTTTCTATGCCAAAAAAATAATCTCCATAACCTTCAGCGTTGGCCACTTTAAAAGTTATGGGTACGAATGTGTAATTGCAGATATCCCAGGAGTTCATTCCCACCGGTTTACCGCTTGTTGTTTTTCCCACAAGTGCAACATTGATGAATGGCTCGAGGCCGTTTATGGTCGCTTCACTTGCCGATGCTGTTCCACCTGTTGTTATAACTGCAAGATCCTCTATGTTGAGTGCGTGTCCAAGAGAGCTGAAATAATACTGTTTATTGTAATCCTGTCGTTTGTCGTTGTATGTCAATTCAGCGTAAATATCGCTTTCACTTATGTTTTTACCGCCTATTAAACTTGCCAGATGTTCGGAAGCCCCAAGCCATCCTCCGCCGTTATAACGCAGGTCAAGAACCATTTTTGAAATTTTAAGATCTTCTTGCTCCTGTCTGGTGCTGAAGTATTCAAAAACTTCATCTAATTCTTCATATGTTGAATTTATATAGGATTTTAGAGCAAGGTAAGCTATATGTTCACCTCCATGTTCGACAACAGCATGATTAAGGACACTTTTTACAGTAACTTCACCGGTTGCGGCTGTAGTTTTAAAAACCGTTCCATCGGTTTTTCTGAGTTTAAATTCCACCGGGACCCCCTGTTCTTCTTTTTTAAGAAGAGAGTTCCAGTCCGGTTTTGCTTCATAATCAGGATCACTGCTGTGCTCGTTGTTGTAAGCCTGATTATTTTCTATCTCCTCAATGGAATATCCGTCAACTTCAAGTATCTCCATTCCCCGTCGCATTTCAGCATCCCATGCCGGACTTCCGGGATAAACAATGGTTATGAAATATCTGTCTTCAACTTTTCTTCGTCCAAATCCGAATCCGTAATATTTCCCGGCGTAATAGTCTGAATGTGCTTGTTTTTCTGCAATATAACTCCACCTGTCCACAAGTTTTCCGTCATCTCTATAGCGCATGGCGTTTAAAAAGTCATAAAGTGATTCGGATTCGTCATATATATTTAAATTTTCCGGAATATGTCTGTACCAGAGGTAGTTTTTTTT
>JAWOGE010000064.1:0-14052 GCA_046497165.1 bacterium
TCATCAAAACCGATGACTATCTTTATGTCATGGAGTTCAAAATGCTTCCTGATACTCCTGAAGACGCTGTCAATCAAATCAAAGAGAAGGGTTACGCCAGACCTTATGCAGGAGATTCTCGAACAAAATTCATGGTAGGTATATCCTTTGACGCCGAAACCAAGAGGTTTGAGGATTTTGTAACTGAAAAATTTTGATGCGACTGCCAAAAATCCCCAACCCGTATTAAAGAATCTAAATCTTTTTCTTGAAATAAAAATAATTTGAATTATAATAATGTTGTATTTATAATTGTTGTAAGGAGGAATTATGAAGTTTAAAAAAATTAAATTAACAGCTTTTATTATTCTAACTCTATCTTTTTTATTGTCGGCATGTGCTGACAATAAAATTTCCGAGGAACAACACAGTAAAGGAGATATAAGACTGTTTATTTCAAAAAGTAGCAAGCGTAGAACAGTGTGGCCTGAAAACTGGGTTGAAAACATCTCAACTTACATTGTAAGACTTGAGCATAATGGCAATTTTCTGGATGAAAAAGAACTTGAGGCTGAAAATAAAGAAACTGTTTTCAAAGATCTTGAAGAGGGAGATTCCTATGCTGTTTTCGTAACTGCTTTAAATGAAGAGACGGAAATTATTGCTTCGGGAATGCAGGAAAACATTAAGGTGACTGCTCTTTCTGCAACACGGGTTGACATAGTACTTCATCCTTCTCTTGATGAGGGTGAGGGCTCTTTTTCTGTGGTTCTTTCGTGGCCTTCCGACATCTCTTTTTCTGTTTCCGGAGTTTTTGCCGAGACCTTTAGGGATGAAGAGCTTGTAGATGGTTCTGCAGAGAGCTGGACAAGTTTTAATGAGGATGAAGAAGGAAATCTCTTTATAATTTACGAAGTTGAAAATCTTGAGCCCGGTTCTTTTGTTGCAATGTTAAATGCAGAAAGTGATATGGAGGACAAGTGTGCTTTTGTTATGGAAACAATTAATGTTTATTCCAATACGGGAACCTCCGCAAGCATAACTCTTTCGGAAGACGATTTCATGGCCGGATGTTCAGATTCAGGGATAAGTTTATCCATAGAACATGATGATTTTTCCGGTGAAGACGACATGGAGATTTTATGGGAAAACAACGGTGACAATATATTTTTTACACTTGCTCCCGGATGGAATCAATGTGAAGCTTATCAATGGTATGCAGACAATAAACCTCTGAGTGGTTCTGTAGAAAAAAACACGGCTCTACCAACTTCAAGTTTTAAAAGTGGGAATCAGATATCTGTAACTGCAAAATGTGATCAATGGACTTACGGTGCATCTCTTCGCATAACAGATGAAATTCTTACCAGTATTTCCTGGGAAAATATGGAGATTTTTGAGAGCGACCAGCTTCCCGGTTCCTACAGTGACGGAGTATATGAAGGCCTGGAGTTAAATTGGGAATATACAGCATGTCGCAGCGATGCGGGATTTTCCATTGAGCCCGGTGGTGGAATAATGCTGCGTCGTGGTGACGAGCCTTCAAAAGTCGGGACTTCCATATCAGACGGTATATCTCGGGTTGCTGTGGATGTGCGCAAAGCTTATACCGGTGATGCCGAAAGATACATACAGCTTCTTGTTAACGGAAACATCATAGAAACATCGCCACCTCTTCCATTCGAAGAAGATACCGATAACAACGAGATATATACCTTTTTTGTTGAGAACATTGCCGTTTCCGGAGAATGTTCATTGGAATTCAGAATACCCGAAGATAAAACGGGAAACAGACAAATAGTTATAAACAATATACGCTGGAATAATTATTAAGTCGGTTCTGAAAAGGTGGTTTATATGTTCATTTCAAAATCGTTTATTTTTTGTGTTTCACCCAGAACAATAAGTTTCTGACCTTCGGAAAGAGTGAAATCGGGAGGAGGATTGTAAACAAAGTCACCATTGGGGTATGCCACCGCCATGACGAGTACATTTCTGGATTTTCGTATGGAACTTTCTCTCAGGGTTTTTCCTACGCATTTATGGGCTTTTTTCAATAGTATCTCTCCAATTCTCAAGTTATGATCACGGTCTTTTAGCATGATATCTAGAAAAGTTGTTACCGTGGGTCTTATGAGTTCCGAAGCAAGACGCATCCCTCCTATGTGAGTGGGAACAATCACTTTAAAAGCACCGGCTTTTATGAATTTTTTCTTGTTGTTCTCCTTGACGCATTTTACGGCAACTCTTATGTTTGAATTACATGCCCGGGCTGTGATAAGAACAAAAAGATTGTCTTTATCTTCAGGGAGAGCAAGGACTATCCCGATGGCTTTGTCTATGCCGGCCTCGTTCAAAGTCGACTCTTCGGAAGCGTCTCCTTTTATTACGGGAATTTTGTTGGAGAGCTTTCTTTCCACAATATTGTATATGTCTGTGTTATTATCCACAATCGCAAGAGGTTTTCCCGACGCGAATATCTCTGCTGCAACATGATATCCCATTTCGCCGAAACCGCAGACTATATAGTGGTTTTTCATTTTTTTCATCATAACCCCCACCTTTAATTTTTTCATTGCTGTTTTGAAAAAACCTGTTACAAACATTTCTGCCACTGTCGAAATGAAAAGGACAAGCAGCATATATCCCCATATTATTACTACAATGGAGAAAATCCTTCCTGCGGGATTGTTTGAAAAATCCATTATTTCACCATAACCGACAGTGGTTATGGATATCATTGTCATGTAAAAACACTCAAAAAGAGACCATTCTCCTTTGCCGATAAAGTAGTAAATAAATGTAGCTCCAACAACAAAAGTCATTGAAAGCAGCATTATTATAAAAAGCCGTCTGAGAATCTCTCTGTTTTTCATTCTATTTGTCTGCCATGGTTTTGATTATATCCAGTACCCATTTGAAAAAGCGAATGTTCAGGCTGTAAAAATCCTCTGAAAGTCCCAGTCCCCATAAAAAAAAACAGAAAAAAAGAGCAAACAGTGTGATCATTCCGTATTTTTTCATAACATATCTGCAGCGTATTTGACGGCATTTACAAAAAGTTTAAGACCTGCTCCCTCTTCATTCATATTGTTTCCGGATTTTTCTGTCCATCTCGGTTCATGAGTGGAAGATATAAAAGCTTCCGGATGAGGCATCATACCAAGTACATTCCCGCTGCTGTTGGTTATGGCCGCAATGGAAAGTTCAGAACCATTTGGATTGCAAGGATATTCCATTGTAGGCTCACCGGTTTCACCAATATACTGAAAAGCTATCTGGTTTTTTCTCTTTATTTCTCTAAGCCTTTTTGCATAGGAAAAAAACTTGCCTTCCCCATGTCTTACAGGAATTCGCATTGTATCGATATCATTCAAAAAAGGAGATTTGTTCTGGGGGTTTGCTTTAACGCTAACCCATCTGTCTTCGTAGCGTGCCGAATCGTTCCATTTCAAAGTTACACTCTGTTTGGGATATACTTTGTCCTCACTTCCCGGAAGTATTCCCATTTTAACAAGGGCTTGAAATCCATTACATATCCCCATTACGAGTCTGCCTTCATTTATAAATCTGGCAAGCTCCGAACTCATCCCGGTTTTTACTTTCATTGCAAGAACTTTCCCTGATGAAATATGATCTCCAAAAGAAAAACCACCGGGGAAAACAATAATTTTATATCTGTCGAGCTCAGATCTGTTTTCGATTATTCTGTTAACATGAACTTTATCTACATTATCAGCCCCGGCCTTTTTAAAAGCCCACGCCGTTTCTGTTTCACAGTTTATACCGTATCCCTGAACAATCAGTACGCGTACATCTTTTTTCATGACTGCTCCCGTTTATTTTAGTTGATTCATAGGTTTCTGCCACCAGGTTTTCAGTTCTTCAGCAGTAAGTTCCACAACAGGTTCTTCATTCGTACCTCTTATGCGGACAAATTTTGACTCTGTAACCTCGCCTATGCGGGCATAAATTATATCCGATTCAGGGCCAGATATTATTTTTTCAAACTCCGCCTCTTTCCCCTGTGGAACTGATATTAAAATCCTTCCGTTTGACTCTGAGAACAGCAGAAAATCATCTCTTTCCACATCTTTCCGGGGAAGATTTTTCAAAGATATGTCCACCCCGTAATCTCCCGCCATGGCACTTTCTGCAACAGCAACTCCAAGTCCTCCATCACTGAGATCATGAGCGGAATTTACTGTTCCGGCTGAAATGGCACGGTGCAAAGCTCTGTATGCTTTAAAAAACTTTTCTGCTTCAACTCTGGGAACCTTCCCCCTTTTTGGTCTGCCGTGATATATCATATATTCAGAGCCACCAAGTTCTTCCCGTGTTTCGCCAAGAACATATACAGAATCACCGGGATTTTTGAAATACATGCTGACCATTTTTTTAACATTTTTCATTTTTGATATCAGAGTGAACAGAAGTGTAGGTGGAACTGATATTTTGTTTTTACCGGATCCGTAATCATTTTTCATACTGTCTTTGCCTGATATGAGCGGGATTCTGTATGCTTTGCAGAAATCGTAAAGACCTTTGTTGGAACGAACAAGCAAGGCGAGTTTTTCTTTACCGTCAGGGTTTTTTTTAGGATGATAAACAGGATCGGGCCAGCAAAAATTATCCAGTCCGCTCATGAAATCAGGATCTGCTCCAACACAGACTGCATTTCGCACAGCTTCATCTATTACTGAAGCTGTCATCCAATATGTGTCAATATCGCTGAAAGTGGGTTTTATTCCGTGACTTACAACAACAGCTGTATCCTTTGACGGGTGAATCCGTAAAACTGCTGCATCTGCCGGGCCGTCTTCCCGGACTCCTGTAAATGGTTTGCCAGCCGTACGACCCTGAACTTCATGGTCATATTGACGAACCCATTCCTCTTTGCTGGCGATATTCAGTCTTGAGATCATATCCAGCATGATGTCATTGAGTTTTTCATATTCGGGCAGATCGTATTCGGTGTTTTCTTTTTTGTTCCATACAGCCTTAAGTTTATACTGTGGAAGACCGTTATGAAGAAAATTCATATCCAGAAGAGCCACCGGATTATCAGAGTGAAATATCTCAAGATATCCACTGTCTGTAAATTCACCTATTTCCGATATTTCGACCTCATGAACTGCGGCAATTTTTTTCAAAGCTTCCATATTTTTCCGTGGAACAGCAAGCGTCATGCGTTCCTGAGCTTCCGATATAAAAATCTCCCATGGTTGGAGTCCCCGATATTTCAAGGGAACTTTTTCAAGATTGACCTTGGCTCCGTTGGTATCTTCAGCCATTTCACCCACAGAAGAACTCAATCCTCCTGCTCCGTTGTCAGTTATTGCACTGTAAAGATTTTTATCTCGTGCTTCTATTATGAAATCAAGCATCTTTTTCTGTGTTATGGGATCTCCGATCTGTACCGCTGTGGCCGGAGAACCTTCATGAAGCTCTTCAGAGCTGAAAGTAGCACCGTGTATTCCGTCTTTACCTACACGACCACCGGTCATTACTATAATATCTCCCTTTTCAGCCTTTTTTTCCCAGGAAGGAGTGTTGTTTATCGACAGAGGCATTATTCCGCCGGTTCCGCAAAAAACAAGAGGTTTGCCTATGTACCTGTTGTCAAAGAACATACTGCCGTTTACAACAGGAATTCCGCTTTCGTTACCCCCGTCTCTGACGCCTGCGTGTACACCTCGCATAATTCTTGAAGGATGCATGAGGTTTTTGCCGGGAAGCTCCCCTTTGTAGAAAGGTGAAGCAAAGCAGAAAACATCAGTGTTGAAAATAGGTTTTGCGGCTTTTCCGCACCCGAGAATATCTCTGTTTACTCCTACTATTCCTGTGAGTGCCCCGCCGTAAGGATCCAAAGCTGAAGGTGAATTATGAGTTTCAACTTTCATGGCGAGCAGAGTATCTTCATCGACCTGAACAACCCCCGCATTGTCGTGAAATACCGATTTTACCCACGGTTTTTCCGGCATAAGTTCCTTTGTAACTGAAGTTATAAAACTTCGAAAAAGTGAGTCTATATCTTCTCGGATATTATTAATTTCATCTATATAATCTATGTGAGCCGCAAAAATCTTGTGTTTACAATGCTCTGACCATGTCTGAGCAAGAACTTCAAGTTCACAATCGGTAATTTTCGACGGGAACCCTCTTTTTTTGCGTACAGAGATAAAAGACTGGTCGGAAAAATGTTCTCTTATGGTTTTCATTTCACCGAGATTCAAAGCAAGTGTTCGTTTCTTTGAAAGTTCCATGAGTTCAGTATCATTTTCAGGAAAATCAATGGCTTCTGTTCGAACTTCTGAACTTTCCTTAACTTCGGGGAGATATTCATCTTCTCTCTTTTTTTCTTCCCATTCATCAGTGTGAATTGTATTGCCGTACTGAATGAGCTTGTTTATTAAAAGGTCATTTTTTATATTTTCCGCTTTTTTTTCCGATATACTACCTGATATCAAATATTTTTTTCCAGAAAATATTTTGCAGGAATGAAACTTCATGCCGAAATATGTTCCCATGGCCCATCGGGCTGTTCGAGCTTCATTATCAGTGACACCGGGAAGAAACCCTGTGTCGATCATCCATTCCCATGTATAACTGTCGGCAAGATTTGGCCCTATTTCGTATATCTCAGAAATGGGGTCGCATAAAACCTCTTCTGCAAAATTTCTTATCTGTTTTTCGGTGACATCTTTTATGTCAAAAAGATATGTTTTTAAAATTCTTATGCTTTTTACATCTTTTATCTCAAGGTCATTCTCTATGCGTTTTTTTAAGACATCGCCCGTTACATCTCTGTTTTCTTTTTTCTGAGCGACTTCAACTCTATACACCATAAATCGACTCCTTTAAATCGTGTTCAGGCAATTGTATATGAAAATTTTTATGACTTCAAGTAAATGAAGTGTATTGTAAGAATCTCTTGTTACAGCAGAGAAAATTTTTTTTGAATTGCTCATTGTTTTTACAAAAAATTACTCTGATTTAATGATTCCGAGAAGATTGACTGTCATCTGACTGGCCTGTGTCAGCATCGTCTGTGCTGACTCCGAAAGCACTTGATTTCTAATCAGTTTCATTGTTTCTCTGGCAACATCCACATCTCTGATTTGGGATTCTGCGGCCATGGTGTTTTCTTCCTGTACTCTGAGATTATTTATTGTGTAGCCGAGTCTGTTTATTACAGAACCGATACGCCCTCTTTCTCTGCTTACTCTGTCAAGGGCATCATCAATTTGATCGATTGCTTTCTGTGATACAGACTGATCTGTTACGAGAATATTGTCAACACCGAGAGCATGTGCACTCATATCTGCAATATGACCGCTTATGCTCTGATTTCTGTTTGCTCCAACATGAAAATATTTGGAATTGTCAGAAATGTGAAGCTGTTCTTTTACTAATTCTTTTGCCGAGCTGAAAACGAACTTTCTGTCTGTTCCGCTCCAGACCACTGAAATATCCGTATCCGGCTCTATTTCAATGTCCACTCCGGAGATAATGTTTTTAAAAATATGACTTCCGGAAGTCACTGTTGCCAACAAATTTCCGTCTGTTAAATCAGTTACCTTTATTTCACTGGAAGATGGAGGCATTTCATCGTCGTTTGCTGTTACAATGGAGAGAGCGTTGAGCACATCTTCATGGGCTGAGAAATACAAACGACCTGATTTTGACATTTCCGGTGAACGAACAACTATAGACCCCTGAAGAGACTCATCTGTTCCGGGTACGGCTTCGTTGACATAAACGGCTATGTTTTTATCAACATTTTCAACGCTGGTTCCCATGTCGAGATCATCTTTTATGGCATCATTGATTTTTTCAGCCACTTCACCGATGGTGTGTTGTGCATCGATGAAAAAGTCAGCTTTTTCCCCCCTTTCATTGTAAATTGATATTGTTTTTCCGTTGTCGCCGAGTATGAAATTGTCGTCATTATCGTAAAAACGATCGATTTTCCAAAGCTCTGTATCTTTTCCGGCAATACCGCCGCTTTCAATGTCAAACTTCACTTCCCCGCTTGAAACATCATTATTATCAAAATCGACTGTGATGGTTCCGATATTCCAGTCACCGTCCTGAACATCAAGCTGCACAACACTGAGTTCGGTGTCAGATTCATCCAGCTCTTCGTTAACAAATCTATAGATCCGGGAGTTCTGCACAGAGTTTCCATATCCGTCTGATATTTCGGTAGTAACGGTTATATCATCGGCGTTTGTTCCGCTGCTTGCCGACTCATTATCAGTTAAAGTAATGAGTATTTTATCTCCGGTGTTGAGCTGCAGATCGCTATTATGCCATATGTTAACAGAGTTTATTCCATCGGTAAGCTGGATGCCGCTCCCGCTATCTGAAAATCCGCCTCCTCCGCTTCCGGCAGTATCTTTGGTAAAGGTCTGTACTGTCCAGTTTTCTCCGTCATCAAAGGAAAAGCGGAGTTTGAAAGTTCCACTGTCAGTGCTGTCGGCAAACCCTTTTGTTTCAACTGCTTCAACCATAAGATTCGCTCCCCCTTCCTGCACCAGAATATCCTGAGAAGTGTCAGACACAATGGATAAATTGTCAATGGTTGATGCCGCAGAAAACCCATCGGTGACTCCCTGGGCGAAAAGTGCGGATTTTTCACCGGTATTTGTCCCATCAAATGTATTTGAAGTGTCAACAGAGATGGTATATGTTGCGGTGCCTTCGAATCCACTGATCATATGGTCAGGGTTTTCTATGTTTGCAATGCCGGATTCACTGGTTTCACCCACATCTTTGTTAAAGTAATACGCACTGTCACCGAAGGTAAAAGTTGCTGTTCCGACACCTCCTCCTGTATCAGAAAAAAGATATGTACTGCCATCATCGAGGACATTGCTTCTTATGGAGAAAGGGTTGGCATACTCACCTTCGTTTAGTGCTTCAATTATAACTCCGCCTGCAGAATCAAAATATGCTTCGACATACCGACTCGCCACTTCATCATCATTTATGGCGTCAATGACACTCTGAAGTCCGGCGGAAGTATCTGTTATTGTTCTTTCCACACCGTCATCGAAGGCAAGAGTAATATCTATTGCCTCTCCCCCTGCGGTGTCTGTATCTGCTATAGAGGCTTTTGTGCCGCTGAGATCCACATTGTCAACACTTTGGAGATCCTCTTTGACAGAAAAGATATCTGTTTTGAGAACATGATTTTCCACAGGCTCCTGGTCAATTTCTATTTCGTAGTTACCTTCAGCAACTTTTCCCCGAATTATGGCACTGATCTTATCCGAACCTGATGACCAGAGTGCGGTCGCATCGCCGTTCAAAAGTTTTTTTGTGTTGAACTCTGTTGATGTGGCAATACGGTCAACTTCCTCCGAAAGCTGAGCTATTTCACTCTGGATAGTCTGTCTGTCTGTTGATGTCAGGGTGCTGTCCGAAGCCTCAATGGCAAGCTCTCTCATACGCTGAAGAATGGAGTGGGTTTCGTCGAGAGCACTTTCGGCCGTCTGCATGTAGGATGCCGCATTCTGAGCATTTGAGGCGGCACGGTTCAATCCTTTTATCTGTGAACGCAAACGCTCTGAAACGGCAAGTCCTGAAGGGTCGTCCGCTGCAGTATTTATACGAAGTCCGGAACTCAGTCTTTCTATGGACTTTGCTATTCCGCGATTTGCAACATTAAGATTATTTCGAGCTTTAAAAGCTGTTGAATTGTTAAGAATAGACAGCATTTTTCCTCCCATTAAAAGGCGTTCATGGTTTTTAAAAGCCTCTTGGCGAAAACAGAAGAAACAAGTCAGAAAGGTATTGTAAAACATTATACAAAACAGCTTGTATTTTGTCAAAAGATATTGTTCTTTTCAGAACAGACTCAAAATTACAGCACGAAAAACAAATGATTTGCATTAACGCTTTATATGCGTTATAGTAAAAACCGTTTTTAATAATATAGGAGGATTTTATGACGAAGAAAATTGAAACAGGCGATGTGGTAAGAGTTCATTATACAGGCAAACTTGACAGTGGACAGCAGTTCGACTCATCAAAAGACCGTGATCCGCTTATTTTTGTCGCAGGAAAAGGAATGATGATAAAAGGGTTTGACGAGGCTGTCATGGGAAAAGAAGCCGGAGATAATTTTTCGGTCACGATCACTCCCGAAAAAGCTTACGGTGAATGGAAAGAAGAGAATGTTCACCCTTTCCCCAAAGAGCAGTTTCCCGATGATATGGAACTTAAAAAAGGGATGCCCGTAACTCTGACATCACAGGACAACAAACAGGTTACGGTTAAAATTCATGAAATTGGAGAAGAAAAGGTCGATCTTGACGCCAACCACATGCTGGCAGGACAAATCCTTCATTTCGATTTAGAAATAATTGATATAAATGATGATTCAGCCAAGGACAAAATGAAAGAAATTGCACCGGATATGATGTCCTGACTCTCAGAATCAGCAAAATGTTTATTTTGCAATTCTGATTTGCTGAATATAGATTGTTTTTGTACCTGAACCGTCCGACTCTCTCATTGAAAAATGAAAAAATCTTCTGTTCTTAAGAAGTTACAAAAATCGCCGATTAACCTTCGGGTGAACCTCAGATTTTGTGTAACTCTTCTGAATCAGAACTCTTTCCCATGTTTTCTAACTCAGAATCGAACGATCCAGGTTGTAGTTACAGCTTAAGATAAGTCTCAAAGTTTATTCTGAAAATTTCTTTGTTATGGTCTTCTGTTGTTGCAAGCTCAGCAGTGGAGCTATATATTTTTTCAATTAAAAAGTTGATAAACTCAAATTTGTATTTATAATAAAGTTGTGTTTATTATATTTAGGAGCTTTAATAATGTCTAAGAAGTGTTTTAATTTCATGGTCTTTACTTTTTTGATTGTTATTCCGGTTTTTTTGCACGCAAATGTCCCCATTATAGGTGATTTGACATCCAAAGCTCAAGAATTTGTAAATGAATTCAAAGAGCTGGGATATGTCACCGCCACCGGGGCAATGGTTGGAGGGGTCATTGCTGTTGTTATGCAGAAAAAAATAGGATGGGCCATGATAATAGCCGGCTTCATAGGTAACATGGCTCTTTACCGGATAAGTGACATTGCAGATTTTGCCAGATGATTTCACCGGATAAAAGCCCAGTTTTCAAAATTCTGACTTTTAAAATCCGAGCGGATATGAAGATCACAGTATCCTCAATTTGTTGTTTTTCTCTTTTATGGGGCGGTTTTTTTATCTCTCTTGAATGGGCTATAGGTTTTTCAGCTTTTGTATTTTTTGCTCTCTACGGGGTAAAAAAATATTTCAGGTACAGCGATTTCTGGCACATATGTGTTTACAGATCATTTTTCAAAAACAGAGGAGTTTACAATATTCATGAAAAAGATTCCCGTTTACGAAGCTTTGAACATAGAAGACATTTCAAATAATCTACTAATAAGTTCAAAAGGGTATAAGCATGCTTTTTTTAAGATTGAAAAAGGAATGGAACCCTATAAAAACCCACGCGGCCCCTTTCTTTCTCCGAGGATAACGGATCGTGATATACCTGATGGAGCTGTTATGGGATTTTCTGAAATATGCGGCTCTGAAAATCCCGTTCTCAAAAATATCTACTCGGAACATCCCTCGAAAATAATAAGAAGGCGTGCCCATTTTCTTTCTGAAGAGGTGAAGGTGCGTAATCTTTCCCGTGTGTTCTTTTTTTCATACGGTCGCAGAAAACTCCGTGAAATTGTTTTAGGTACAGAAAACAATTCCTTCGAAAGCTCGGCAGCAAAAGAGTATCTCTGTACTGTTTCCCGTGAATATGAACGCATGAAAACTTGTGATATGGAATCATTCCTCGCTCAATGTCTTGTTCCTGGAGGTGAAAAAATTCCAGAAAATTTCGGAACACTTTCTCCTCGTGAGAGAATACTCAACGAGTCTTTTGTTTACGATTACAATAAAAATATTTTTATATGCGGAAACCTTAAAATGGCCACACTATCTCTTTTTGATATTGCAAGTGAAGAGACGGCACTTTATGATATGGAAACTGTTCTCCGTGATTCCCGGATGCCTTTTTCCTATCTTTATACGGTTTCTTTTGAACTCCTGTGGCAGGAAAAAGTAAAAAAAACACTTACAATGCTGAGAAATATTTTCGGAACAAAAGACCGCTATTCCGAACTCGGAGATGCTGTGGCGGAGCATAAGTTCAGACAGGCGGGGGAACTCATAGGAAAAATAAGTTCTGAAGGTGTGAAACTGGGAAAACTTAGTGCCCGTTTGCTTCTTTACCATGAAGATGAAAACAGACTGGAAAAAATGCTGGAGCTTACAAAACAGCTTTTGCGTAAAAAAGGTTATCTGTTTTACCGGGACTATGTGCCTGACAGGGAAATTTTCAGCGGAGTGCTGCCCGGTCAGAGTGAATTCACGCCGGAAAGCAGAAAAATAACAGTTCTGTCGGATAATTTTGCGGCAATGATACCTGTAGGACCTGTTTCCAATACCTTTGAAGGCGAGGAGTTTCCCCTGATGCTCAGGGACAGTTCCGGATCAGTTTTTCCCGTGGATATTATGGCTGAAACAAGGGGTTACAACAACAATGGAATACTTCTGGGTCCCAGCGGAAGCGGAAAGTCATTTTTTACATCCATGCTTCTTTCACATTCTGTAATTCCCAGAATAATATCTGAAAAAGGACGACTTCTGATTCTGGACTTTGCCGGAGAGGAAAAATCAAGCTACATGAAGCTTCTGAATGTATATGAGGAGATCAGTTCTTTTGTGCCTCTGGGACCGGAAAGTCATTTTTTTATAAATCCTTTTCCCCCGCGTTGTCGTGCTTTCAGCGACAACAACCCTTCGCCGAAAGTAATGAGTTTCCTTTCCGTTCTGTGTGACATACTGTTTTTAACAACGGAATCAACAAGAGATGCCGAACTTATAAGGGGGATATACAGAAAAGCCCTCATAGAAACTTACTCTTTTTCTGAAACTCCCAACTTTTCAACCCTTCTTAAGGCATTGAAAAAAATTGAAATTCCTCCGGAAAGAGAAAAAGACAGAGAGATATTGGTCCAGCTGCTGTCACAGTTTCTGGAATCATCAGAAGCCTCTGCTCTGCTTCCCGGAAACAAAAAAGCTCTGAATACGGACTCCCCTGTAGTTCTTTTTGATCTTCACGGACTTTCCAGTTTCAGCGAAAAAATGTCTCAGCTTCTTTTGTGTATCGTTCTTGAAACGGTTGCGGAAACAGCTTTCATAAGCAAAGGCCCTTCGTGCATAGTTCAGGATGAACTGGCCCGTCAGATAAAAAATAAAGCTATTGCCCAGCGGATGATTGAAAAAACGGAGGAACTTAGTTCCACCGCTCGTAAATACAACACAGCACAGCTTCTTATAACACAGGATTTCAGAGACATATCTGAATCGGAAATAAAAACTGTAATAACTAACATTTCCTATCTTTTTCTTCTTGATCATGGAAACAGAGGAGAGCTAAAAAAACACATAGCATCCGGGCTAGATTTTTCCGAACTTGAGAAAGAGATGTTTTTCTCACTTCGCAGAAGCAGCAAAAGGGAAGCTCGGCAGGTTTTCATAAAAACGGCAAACGCCGATGGAGAAATAAGCAGAGTTGCGGATATTCACGCAAGCGATTATGAATACTGGATTAACACCACAAATGATAAAGACAATGAATACTTAAAAAATGTTATGAAAAAACACAGTTGCGGCTGGAAGGAAGCTTGTGAAAAAGCCGTGAAATATTCTGACTAAAACTCCTCAGTTACAAAATCCTCAAACCTCTTGGTTTCGGCGTCAAAGGATATACCTACCATGAATTTTGTTCGAGAATCTCCTGCATAAGGTCTGGCGTAACCCTTCTCTTTAATTTGATTGACAGCGTCTTCAGGAGTATCAGGAAGCATTTTGAACTCCATGACATAAAGATAGTCATCGGTTTTGATGACAGCATCGATTCTTCCTTCACTGGTGGAAACTTCTGCGTCGATATAGATGCCGATCATCTTGATGATGAGATAGACAAGCGAATGATAGTAAGATTCTCTGTTTTTTA
>JAWOGE010000090.1:0-4781 GCA_046497165.1 bacterium
GTTGAGTATGTCACACCTTCAGGACCGGCGGCAAAAGCGGGCTTTTCCGAAGGTGATATAATAAAAAAAATAAATGGTGAATCTGTAAGTGTCTGGGAAGATATCCAAAATGCAATGCCTGTGCCTGTAAATTCAGAATGTCCATCTGTGGATGTGACTCTCTATTCTGAAAAAGACGAATCTGTCAGAAATCTGACTGTCACCCCGGAGTACAGGGAATATAAAAACATTATAAGTGAAAAAGAAAACAGATGTGTTTTGGGAATTGCCGCCATTCCAAGGGACACAGTTATAGGGCTCAAAGGTAGTGCCGGAGCTTTCAAAACCGGAGACATAGTAAAAAAAATAAACGGCACTCCTGTGAACAGATTTTATGAAATATCAAAAAAGCTTGAAAATAGAAAAAATATTGTCGAAATCTCCAGAAACGGCAAAGAGATGGAGATTGTTCTTGAACAGAGAGAAACCGGGGCATTCAGAAAAAATGCTGTTCACGGAGGCATGATAGTGGATGAAATAGAAGAAAACAGCGTTGCAAAAAAACTCGGGCTTACAGAAGGTGATCTCGTTGTAGAAATTGACGGAAAAACTGTTTCCTCACCTTTTGATTTCAGAAGAAAACTCTATAACATGGAAGAAAATCAAGCTGTGGAAATAGCTTATTTTCGTGACGGCAAAAAGGAAACCGTTAACTTTTCACCTGATTTCACAAAAGAGATAAATGAATATACCGGTACCGAGCAAAAGCAGATGCGATGGGGGGCTTCATTTATGTTCGACTTTTCATTGGAACCGGAAACAGCCATGCGTGAAAATCTTATGCTTTATACACTTTCTTTCGGATTCAGAGAAACCGCACATATAATAAACATAACCTTCAAAGGTTTCTGGTACATAATTTCAGGAAAAATATCTCCAAAATCCATGGGCGGACCAATAATGGTGTTTGACATTTCAAGAAAAGCTGCAGAAAAAGGGTTGAAAACCTTTCTTTTTATAATTGCAGCCATAAGCATAAACCTCGCCATTTTAAACCTTTTGCCAATTCCGGCACTTGACGGAGGACACATAATGATGTACTCGGTGGAAGCCGCAATTGGCCGGGAAATAAATAAAAAAGTTAAAGAAACTGCAATCACCGCCGGATTTTTAATGTTGATACTTTTAATGATTTTTGTTCTTACAAATGATATAATGCGGGTAATACCCTCACTATGGAAAGGATAATTCAATGCGGAACATGATGCTCTGGGACACATCCTCTTCTTCACTGCTTTTCTGTGCCGTAACCGATAAAGTAAGCATTGTTTTAAGACATGACTTTTCAAAAAAAGCTCTTTGTTCAGAAATACCTGAAGTTTTCAACAATATTATGAAAATCACAGAAGAGCTTCCCGCGAATATGGATATCTATGTAGGCATCGGTCCGGGTTCGTTCACATCTGTAAAAACAGGAAACGCTTTTTTTCTCTCGTGGCTTTATTCCAGAGGAGTTACAAAAATAAAAACTTTTTCTTCACATCAGATATCTCTTATGCTTCCCGAAACCAGTAAAGACGGCTTTTATTTTACAATTACACCTTTTAACAGAAATCGTTTTTTTATCTCTTCTTTTAAAATTAAAAGAGATACAATTTTGAAATATGAACAGGATATATGTGTCTCTCACGAAGAGCTAAAAAATAAAGCAAAAAAAATCAACAGCTCTTGTGTGACTGTGATAATGACTGAAGACATTCCTGAAGAGACCGACAGTATTTTTGAAAAATTTTTCTCTGAAGTACACAGAATAAAAGGTTTTAAAACTTTAGATCCCCGTGCCGTGGAGAGATTGGAAACCAAAGAAAAAAATATAGTTTCTGAACCTATGCTTCTGAACTATATTGTACAACCGGCAGGCCTTTTTTCAAAAAATGAATATAAATTTTACACACCTTTCATTCCCAAATAAGGAGGTTTTATGAACAAAGGTTCCTCTATCAATTTTCTCAGTTTTTCTGAAATGGAAAAACAGCTCGAAAAAGCAATTGAAGCACACAGAGAGCTTGATCGTTATGTTGCTGAAATAAGCAATCGGAAAATACTCACAAAAGAGGATACCAGAAAACTTTCGAGACTTAGAAAAAAGAAACTTGTCGAAAAAGATAAAGTTGCTTTTCTGAGACATCAGCTTGAAAAAACGGGGGGAGGTGAAAAAAAATACCATGAAAAAAAATAAAAATTTAGAAACCGTACAAGCAAAAACAAACCATACTGAAGAAAATATTTCTAATATGGAAGGTTTTTCTGTTCTCATTGCCGAAGATATACAGTCGGTAAGAGAAACTGTTGTGGATCTCCTTGAAATAAAAGGATTTAAAGTCACCTCCGTCACAACCGGAAGACACGCTCTTGAAAAATTGGAAAAAGGGGTTTTCGATATTGTTATTCTGGATATAAATATGCCTGAGATGAACGGAATAGAAGTTCTGAGAAGAGTAAGAAACAGCGATGTAAACTCCATAGTAATAATAATCACTGCATACGGAAGTGCCGAAACTGCAACAGAAGCTCTTAAACTCGGAGCCTTTGATTATGTTACCAAACCGTTCAGTTCAGACACTCTTTACAAGGTTGTTTCCAATGCCGTCAAGCGACGAAAACTTGAAATGGAAAATGAATTTCTCCGTTCTACAGTTTCTCTTTTTGACAACACTCACTACATAATAAATTCTCCTGAAAAGATTTTTTCAATTTTGAAGAAAATAACATCCTATCTGCTGAATGCTTCCGATTCCGATGAAACTCACATATATCTTTTAGACAAAAGAGAGAATCGATTTGCTCTGCAGGAATCACACGCCCGGACAACACCTGTTCTGTCTGGTCGGGAACTGGATACAAAAAAAATAAAACTGATGATTGAAGAAGAGAACAACACCTTAGTTCATGGGAATCAAACAGCCTGTTTTTTCAGAAAAACCCCTGGCAAACTTCCAGAATCCTTAATGGTTATCCCCCTTATTCATGCAGGAAAAATAACAGGTTTTTTTATTTTTCTATCTTTTTTAGAAAACAAAAGATTCATGAAAGAACAGCAGCATCCTCTGGAGGTTTTTGCCGGCTATTTTGCAACTGTCATTGAAAACGCAAATCTTTACCGTGACATGATGTCCAGTTTTAATCAGACCATACAGGGTTTTGTTCATGCCATAGAAGCAAAAGACACCTATACAAAAGGTCATTCCGAAAGAGTCACTATGTATTCTGTAGCCACCGCACAAGAGATGGGCATGAGTTCTCAGCAGATAGAAATTCTTTACAAAGGAGGAAGGCTCCACGACATCGGGAAAATAGGACTCCATTACGAAAAACTCAACAAACCCGGAAAACTTACCGAAGAGGAATGGGAAATGTTCCGAAAACATCCGGCCATAGGAAAATCAATATTGAAGCCTATGGAATTTCTCAGCCAGTTTGTTCCTGTTGTCTACCAACACCACGAACGCTGGGACGGTGGTGGATATCCTTCAGGACTTAAAGGGGATGAGATACAAATAGAAGCCCGTATTGTCGCCATTGCAGACACATATGATGCAATGACATCTGACAGACCTTACAGAAAAGCACTCTCCCATGAGATAGCCTTTAAAGAGATAGAAAAATGCAGCGGAACTCAATTTGACCCTGAAATAGTACCGTTTTTCATAAAAGCCATCGAAAAATATCGTCTGAAATGTGAAAAACTCGGATTGGACTATCCCAAATAACAGATTCTCAAAAATTATCTGTTGAATTTACTCGATACCATATACTGATGAAAATCCTTCATGTATTCGCTCTGGTGCTTTCCGTAGGATTCCAAAACTTCACCATCTTTTTCAGATATAACAAAAGCCATCTCTTTACCGCTGGTTCTGTTGAGTATGAAATTATGTTTTTCACCTTTTTCATCTTCATGTCCGAGTTTGAAAAAACGGTCATCAAAATCAAGCGTAAAATCAAAATTACAATGGGGGCAGCGAAATTTCACAACTGCTCCATCCTCAAAAAAAACATTGTCAGAAAGAACTTTCCCTCCGAACTTCCCTTTCTGCGGATTAAGCTCCATTAAAGATGTTGCATGAAAATGATCACATTCAAAAATTGCTTTTAGTTTAAGCTTGTCTCTTTCGCCGTCATATACTGACTTTTTGCATTCAGGACAGAAGAAATCCATAACTCTCTCCTCATTTCAATTGAGTAAAAAACAACTTCACTATAACATTGTTTTATGACAATAGTAAAGTTTTTTTATCCCATAAAAATAATTTCTGGAAAGAGTATTGCCTGAATCGTCCGACTCTCTCATTAAAAAATGAAAAAGCCTTCTGTTTTTACCATTTGAGTCAAAAAGCAGACTCAAGTTTCGCACATGCAAAACAGCAACAGGTTCACAAGAACACCGTACATGAAAGCTAATTTGAAAATTTTTGAAAACCCAAAGATGTACAACGACAATTAGATTTACCGGTTTCACCGGACAACCCTGAAATCATTCTGAATAATAAAGGCGTAGCGACGCCACGCTGTGGCGTCGAAAGTTGTGAGGGCGAAAGATTTTTCGACCCAACAAACGGCGTAGCGTGCTACGCCGCTACGAATTGCAAGGATTGTGGTTTTTCGGATAATTGTCTGAATCCGGATTGGCCGGGATTTTGAGGATTTGCAGGATTGTATAGTGAACAACTCTATCTGAGCTCTGTGCTGCTTCGGCCACCTTTCTCTTTGCACTCCCTCTTTGCGAAAGAGGGAGATGGAGG
>JAWOGE010000221.1:0-11707 GCA_046497165.1 bacterium
GAAGAAAATGCATTAAGCATTGATCCATGATCCGCAACGTTGTGTGCGGGAATATCATCAACGATCCATTTCAGAAACTGTGAATTCAACATATCTTCGAACCAGCAGTACCGTGTACTGTACCACTGGCACCTCCTTCAGACTGAAGTTCTGTAACTTCAACTTCCCGTCCGAAAATGTTTTTCTTTCCATAAGCTGACCATGCATCGGCATGTTCTCCCATGGGTGAACTCGGTGTTATGGGATAAATAGCCGCCACATCTGTCAACGCATAGCTTGCATAAGCCGCAGCAAAATTACCATCAATAGCTTTCATGTTCTTTTTTGTCATCTGAACCTCCTGAATTATGGTGTATCTCTTTCCTGTCTCTGAAAGCAAAAGTTATTGTTCCGGTATCCATATTCCCTAATCCGGATCTGGATGGAACTCCTCTTGCTATCCTTGAAATTTTATTAATTTTTTTATCTATTTTTGAAACTATTTCTGAAACAGTAGCTTCGCCCTCTATAGTGTCAGGAACAGCAAGAATAAGCTCTTCAATATCTCCGGAATCAGCTCTCTGATCAAGACTATCTATGGAGAGATCTTCTGGCATTATGTTGTCCAGAGGAGAAATCAAACCTCCGAGAACATGATAAGCCCCTTTGAACTCTCCACTCCGTTCGATTGAAATAACATCTGAAATTGAAGGAACAACACATATAACAGCAGTGTTTACAGAACAGTTTTCACATTCATCCCCCGCCTTCATAAAACAGCCGCAGTTTTCACATTTTCTTATTGCCTGTGCTTTTTCTGCAATATGAACAAGGTGTTTTTTATGTTTTTCGTCTTCAAGTATGGAATAAGCAATTTTTTCAGCCTGTCGAAGACGAATCCCGGGGATTTTTTTTATATCCTGAACAAAATCTTTTATAAAATCCGTTTTCATATGTCAGAACAATCCCGGCATACCCGGCATTCCGCCCATTTTTCCCATAACCCCACTCATTCTGGACTCTTTTTCCTGCTTCACCTTTTCCAGAGCACTGTTTACAGCGGCAACAAAAAGATCCTGAAGCATCTCTCTGTCATCTCCGGTCATGAGATCTTCGTCCACTGAAACATCTGTCAATTTCATATCACCGGACATGGAAACCTTTACAGCTCCACCACCTGCTTCTGAAGAAAAAGTTTCACTTTTGAACTCCTCTTCTATCCTGCCCATTTTTTTCTGCATCTTTTGTGCCTGTTGCATCAATTGCTGAATATTCATCAAAAACCTCCTCAATTAAGAAAATCCAATCAATGTCAAGCATAATAAAGATTAAGATAAAATGCAAGCTTTTACACCAGAATAACAGATATTGACAAATAGGACCTGAATCAATCGACGGAAAAATTTGTGATACCTTTAAATTCCACACATCTGCCCGGTTGAACAGGAACAGATGTGTAGTCACTTTTTATTGTAACTTCCACCAGACGAAGGTTTCTGAAAATCCCTTCCATATTTCCACTTACAGGATCTAATTTGTTAATCTGTAAATTTCCTTTCTGCTGAAAATATGCATTTTCGTAACTTTGTGAAGTTTCATTCATATCTTCGTATATAAAAATGCACTCTGTACAGTCTTTGTAATTTGTCCCTTCGAGATTAAACTCAACTCCCTCTGAAGGTGTTGCATAAAATTGAAGAGACAGCTCATCTTCAATGTCAGTGTCTCCGGTTGGAGGCAGATATGTACCGGAATAAAAATACATGCCTTCATCAGGATAAACTCTGGAAACAGAAAGATTTTCAAGGGATGCTTCAACACATTCGAACTCCACACATTCCGTACCGTCCGCATTACACTGTTCATCTATTCCACAACCGTCACCGCAACTTCCGCCGCATCCGTCTGTTCCGCATACTCTACCTGCACAATCCGGAATACACACAGTGTCCCAGGAAGTATCTTCCAGCTCTATACACTCACCGCCGGGAACGATAGTTGTTTCTCCAGTCATTTCGTCAATTTCAACCTCTATTAACCTCACATCACTGAGCTCACCTCTGCTTTCTCCTTTTATTATATTATCGTCATTTTCCTTAACATGTGTCACCTTAAGAGTACCTTTCTGCTGAAAATAATATTTCATCACGCTTCCTTCGGAACTGTCCATATCTTCCTGTATTATCAAACACTGTTCACAAGTGGAAAAATTATGGTTCAGTCCCCCGGAAAGATCATAACTTCCGGGCTCTGCGGATGTATTGAAAAACAGCATTGTAAATATATCTTCCAGTTCCGGGTCGCCTGTGGCAGGAGAATATGAAGAAAAATATTGAGGAGAGGACAACTCGTCTGCAGTAATTTCGTCAAGAGAAACTTTTTCACAGCTGTAATCCAGACATTCAGTTTGATCTTCTGAACAATATGAATCAGGCCCGCAACCTTCGCCGCAAATTCCACCGCATCCGTCATCCCCGCACATCTTTCCTTCACAGTCAGGATGACAGATTGTATCAAAAAAAGTTTCTTTGACTATCAGACATCTGCCGTTGGGAACCGGAGTGCTATTATAGTTTTCATCCATGCTTATCTCCACAAGACGAACAGATAGACTGCCCTTTGCCTCCAAAGATTTCTCCTTTGCTTCGTCCACAACTATTTTTCCTGATTCCTGAAAATAAATACGGCCTGCTTCGGATTCAGAAATATCTTCATAAACCAAAACACATTCATTGCAACTGGCATAATTTGTGTTTTCTCCTTCGCCAAGATTATAAGTGCCGGATTTCAATTCAGTTCTTCCCGAATCACTCCCCGGTTCATAAAATTGAACATAAAAAATATCTTCAAGAGATGTCCACTGTTCAGGTGAGATTTCACCTTCATATGAACTTGGACCGGAGATAATTATATTTGAAATCTGAACTTCAGCACATTCAGGTTTTTTGTCCTCATCGTTAATTTCAGTGTCACTTTCAGAAATATCAAGATCTTCCGCTTCATCTGTATATTCATCGGTATCCAGTGCTTCTTTATCCTTTTCAGCTATTGTATCACTGTCAAAATATATACCGTCTCCGCATGATATTAAAAACGATAAACCAAAAAAAACTGACAGAATGTAAAAAAAATATTTTTTCATAGTTTCACTCCTGAACATTTATAAAAACAGAGCATTGACAGATGCCAGCATATACCCAATGCTGACAAATGTCAATTTTACTCCGCAATTCAGAAATGAAAACGGTTGTTGACATTGTCACAACTTGACATATAATTTGTGCCGGATATTTCACAAAGGTCACAGATTATGGCAAAAAGAAAATTACTATCTGGTCAGAATTTAAAGATATGCCGGCAGATTTGAAGGAGGATGCCTGTGAGACTGGAAAATCTGCTTGAACTCAGAGACAGACTGAACAAACTTATTTCACGCTACACAGAAAAACTTGAAGATATTAACCTGCGTTCTTCCGAATACTCACCTGTTATAAAGCCTCCAATGGATGTCTATTCTGACGGAAACAGACAACTTGTATATGTAGAAACACCGGACATTATAAAAAAAACCTTGGTTTTCAAAATGGATACATCTTCAAACTCTTTAACTTTTTCAGCCTCCAAAGGCAATGCAGAAAAAAAAGAAAAAAATCATAGAAGAAACTATATGAATATGGATCGAAAAGCAGGAAAATATTCAAGAAAAATTCCTTTAACAGCAGACAGTTCTGTTTCTTCTGTGAAGCACTCTTATAAATTGGGAGTCTTAAAAATAGAGATAATTTACAAAGGACAAAACCATGTTTAAATTTCTTGTTTTTCTATGCTTTTTCTTTTCTTTGGCAGCCGGGGAAAAAAACGACGATGCATCTGTAAAATGTTTGAAAAAAGACAAAAAAATTCATTGCAGCATAACTTTTCTAAGCCCTTTCAAACTCAACGAAAAAGCTCCGTTTAGATTTTCTTTGAAATCTTCAGAAGATGAGAATTTTTCAGCTCCTGTTGCCGCCGATGATTTTTCATGTAAAGATACAGATTCAGGTATACAGTGCAAACACATTTCAAAAACCGTTGCTGACATTTATGACTACTGGTTTGTAGCCTGCAAATATGAAGAAAATAAAATTGTGGCCTGTAAAACATTCAGTGGAACAAAAAGAATAAACCGGGAGGATAACTAATGGGAATAATTAGAGATATCGCCAGAGTAATTGGGAAAAAAGCAAAAAAAGAAGTTGTCGAATACATAGAACATCTCGTTGAAGAGAAGAAAAAAAGAGAAAGAGATGAGCAAGAGCAGGCTCAGGAAGAAACCGTTTTTACTGAAGTTAAAGAGAGCCCGGACGAAGAGGAAATTTCGTCTGAAAATAATGAAACGAAAAAAAACTTTCAGGATAAAAAGCCTGAAGAAAAAAATGAAAATTCCTGTGAAACCGAATCTGAAGAAGAAAAACTCGATAACATTCCAAAATTGATTACAGACAAAATTTTTCGCATAAAAGTTTTTAAAACCACGGGCTCTATCCCTCTGGACAGAAAATTCTTTTCTAAACTGGCGGAATTGCCGGCCGATGAATATACACTTTATACAAAACTTTATATGCTTGTTCACGAAAAAAAGAAAAATTTCGGCTATATCGGAAGAAATCTCAGACGACTCATAGGAATGGAAGATATGGAATCCGAAAATTTCGATTTTTTATGCAGAAAACTGGAAAAACGCGGTCTGATGGATATTTACAATGTATCGGCCAATCAAAAAGGATACACACTTTTTGTTCCCTTTGACAAAAATCTCATGAAAAAAACTGGAAAAACCAGCAAAAAAAATCGTTCCGGAAGAAAAAACAGCGGTGGAAAAAAGACCTCTGAAAAACAAAATTCTGGAAAAAACAGTAAAAATCGCAAAAACTCTTCTGAAGAATCAAACGATGTCAGGCATATCGGAAACGAAACTAGAAATCTTAAAAAAGCTGAAAAGGCCGGAGACTCTTTTTATAAATCATATAAAACCTTTGTTAGCATGGAAATAGATAAAGCCAAAATGCGTGTCGGTCGCTCCAACTTCGACAAGATATATATGGAGGCAGTCAAATTCATCGATAAAAAATATGGTTTCAGTGTCCTTTCCGACTCTGAAAAATTTAAAAGACATCTCATGGAATACTATATATCCGCTTTTGATATAATGGATTTTGAACAGTGGAAAAAACAGAAAACCGGGAGCTGAAAAGTGCTGTTTGACATTTTTGTCAGTAAAACCATAGAAGATATACTTGTGAAAATTGAACTTTGCAAAACCAATTTTCAGTGGAAATTCATAGCTGAAAAATTTGAGAAACTGCAACAGGATGTAGCGGAAAAATATCCTGAAAAAGACAATCCGCCCCCTGAAAAAATAAGAAAAAAAATAGAAAAAACAAGAGAGATGCTGGTCAGTAAAAAAGCAGAACTGCCTCAGGAAGATCTTCTTATTTAAATATAGATTCTTATGCCCATGTATTTCACAGAGGTCACAAACTATGCGTCACCGGGATTATTCGACAAAACACTTTGGAATACAAGACCTTGCAATCTTATGTAAGTTTTTTGTTGACAAAAATAACGAGCCCTGTATAAATATCCTTGCGTTTTCGGAAGGGTGCTTAGCTCAGCTGGGAGAGCACTGGCCTTACAAGCCAGTGGTCGCAGGTTCGAGCCCTGCAGCACCCACCATAGGCGCGGACGTAGTTAAGCTGGTTATAACGCCGGCCTGTCACGCCGGAGGCCGCCAGTTCGAATCTGGTCGTCCGCGCCATTTTTTTTCATACCTGAATCGTTCGATTCTGAGTCAGACGATTCAGGTCATACTCAAATTTCGTACATGCAAAACAGAAGCGGATCCACAAGAAAACCTTGCATAGATCTATATCGGACAAAATTTTGTACACTACGAAACAATCTCGTTAGACTGTTCATAGATATCTCAAAATAGAGCATGGCGGATTTTAGCTATGAATCAGGAACTTTTACCGGGCAATTTTTTCTCTATCTGCTTGACTATACCATTTCTCCGAAGATAGTTTTTATAGTCTTTTTTGTGGTATTCCATAAGGTATTTCAGATATGATATGTTTTTTTCTATGGATTCACGATAATAATCTTTATTTGTGTGCCATCGTCTTATAAAATGCGACTTCATATACTTCTGGACATTGTCAAGAGTCCCCGAAAGACGCTCCTGAACGGCATTATAAAAACTTATGGTATTTTTAAGAAGCTCCAGTTCTGTGGAGGGTCCCGGAATATTACCGTCTTTCCATTCACGATATAAAAAAAGAAGTTTTTCAAGATAAGCTCTGTCCGCCATCTGCCCCAAAAGGTCAGCACTCCCTACAATTTTTGAAAGAAAAAGTATGTCATCGGAAGCAAAATTAATCTCCGAAAGATCCATATCCATATCTGTACAAAGAATCATCTGTGCCGTTTTTTTAAAATCATCTGCGGGATAGGATTTGCTTTCAAAATAATTCTGAGTGAATTCTATTCCCCTTGCAACATGATCCAGTGTGAATTTTGCTCCGGTACCATCATCATCCTCCCGTTTTTGTATAAATCCGATATCATGAAGCAAAGCACTGCACACAGCAAGCGACACATTCTTTTTCTCAAGCTTTTTTCCTTCAGAGACAGCTCCGTGAATGAGCCGTGTTGCAGCTATTGTTACATCGGTAGTGTGGCGAAGATCGTGGTATTCTGTATTGCAAGGCTTGAATCTTTTGTCTTTGCCGTTGAAAATCCTGAGAACATCGCCATAAACTGTATATATCTGAGAAAAATCGAAACCCGGATATATATCTCCTATTAAATAGCAGATCTCCTCAAAAACTCTTCCGGGATCATCAAGAGGAATAAAATCTGTCAAAAATTTTTTCATTATTCCAGCCCAAATTATTGCCACTGGCAGCAATTATAGCAATTTTACCGACAAATTACAAATCAATTTTTTCAATTAGTTTGTACGGGAAGCATTTAAATAATTTTTCAAGTTATTATAAGAAGTTTCTAAAAAAAAAAATTGGTGTGAAATATTCAATGAAAAAAAATCTTAAAAAAAACCTGTTTTTTCGTTACATTTTTGCAACTTTTTTTTATTCTGCTATAATTTAGCGAACTATTTGGCGGCTTGCGTTTTGAAAGTCATATCAAAATATTTTTTCGGTTTCAATTCAAAAGAGATCGGTATTAAAATAGGTAAGGAAGTGTCCGGTTCAAATCCTGACATTCTGCTCCTTTTCCATACAGAGCAGTATAGTCCGGAGGAGATCACTGCAGGAATATATGAAACTCTCTCTGAAAAAGTTATTATTGCAGGTGGAGTTGGCGGAGGCGTAATAAACACTCACAATGTTGCTCGTTTCGGAGTTTCTTTTTCCGCCATATGTTTTGAAGACAGCAACTGTTTTGTAAAACCTGAACTTTACAGCGAAAAAGAACTTGATTTTGGAAAAGGCAGTGAATCTGGTGAAAGTTTTGAAAAAAGAGCTGATCTCAAACTGCTGCTCTCTTTTTATTCCGGAGATTCGGAAGAGGTTTTCAGCGATTTCACAAGGGGCCAGGCCTCATCTGTTTCTGTACCTGTAAGCGGAGGAAGCCTTGCTTATTCCGGTACAATGCCAGAAAATTTAAAACCCAACAGGACACTCTTTTTAAACGGCAGATTTGTTTGCAACGCTGTCCTTTCTTTGGGGTTTTACGGGGACATACAAGTTAAAACAGCCATTTCCAGCGGATGGGAAACGCCTTATGAAAAACCCTGCTTAATAACAGACACAGAGGATTGCGTTGTAAAAAAAATCGGTGAAAAAACAGCCGTGAGTTTTTATGAAGATTTTTTCGGCTCCTCAGGTTCCCAAAAAGATTTTTTTCTATTTCCTCTTTCAATAAAATCGGGGGCCTATTCTAAGTCTGTTCTGTTCCCACAAAAATGGAACTCAAATACAGGAGAAATAAAATTCTCTGTGTCTCCGGGAAAAAATGTTCCCGTGTCCATTGCCGTTGCTTCTCCGGAACAGCTTATTGAAAATGCACGAGCTTCTTTTCAGGAAGTTGTCAACTCCTCTATAAAACCAGGTTTTTCTTTAATGTTCAGCTCACACATTAGATATCAGATTCTGGGCACTCTCTACAGAGAGGAAAAAAGAGCTCTGTTTTCACAGAATAAAAATCTGTTTTCTCTTCTCGGAGTAACCACAAAAGGAGAAATTTTTTATGAAAAAGACACCGGCAGCTCAGAAACCATATATCACAACGGAACAACTGTATGTATAGTTTGTGGAGAAAAATCTGATGAGGTTTGATTTTCTGTCTCTTTTTTCTTCCCCTCCGGAAGGATTTTCTCTGTTTAACGGAGAAAGGGGGGGGGATAATTTCGAGGCAGATTTAACGGCGTTACATGTGGAAAAATTATCAGACTTTGAAAAGTTTTCATCCAGTCATTTCAAGGGTATTGTCATATATTCCCATAACGCTGAACTTGAATTTGTTCAACACAGTACCGGTATCTGGAAACTTGCAATCCCCTCTTCCATAGACAGTTCACAGATAAAACCTATTTGTTCGGGCTATATGAAACTCATAAAGCAGCTTTTTGATTTTGAAAACAGAACCGATATATTTCAATCCATGTTCAAATGCACAAAACAGGACAATCTTAAACACACATCGTATATAAACACTGTGAGAACTTTTCTTTATTCCCGTTTGCAGGATCAAAATGAGTGGACCATAAAAGCCCTCACAAAACTCGTGGAATTTACTGTTATTAAACTAGATTCCGCCGACATAAAAAAATATCCTGAACTCATAATAGATTTTCTTGGAGGCAATTTTTTCAATCTTTCCTATTTTGCTCTTCTAAGACTGAATGAAGATGAAATGAAATGGGACTATCTTGCTGAAAAAGGGGTAAAAGATATCGAGATTGACATTCCCCCTTTTGACATAGATACAAATATAGAGGACAAGGAACAGATATTTGATTTCTTCAAAATTAAAGAGCAGGCTTTTGTGCTTGTACTTTCCTGTGCTTCCACTAATCGCTTTTTTAAATCTTCGGAATATACTTTCTTTTCTCTTTTTGTCGCACTGATTTCATCTTTTTATCAACAGAAACAGCTTTCCGATGAAATGAAAAAAAGAGTAACTGAAATAGACAAACTGCGTCTTGCGAAAGATATCGAAAACAATCTGTCTTCTGAGTCATCAACCATAGAAAACGCATTTTCCCATATATACGAAAAACTTCCCTCTGTGAAGGACATTGTTCTGGCCGAATATGACGAAAAAGAAGATAAAATGAATATGCTGTTGAGTAAAAACACTGCCTTTGACAACTGGGAACTTTTCCTCAAAAATATTTTTACAACTGAAGAGTTTTTTCCCGAGGAATGGATGGTTTTTCCTCTTTTCGAAGGCGGAGAAGCTGTTTACGGTGCCGCCGCCGTAAAATTTTCAAGAAATAACGAAAATCAGAACAGGATAGATGAAGAGATTATAAATTATATCATTCCCCAGATAGTAACAGTCCTTACGAGAGATCGCATATATTCCGAGGTTCATAAACAAGCCGTCACCGATCCGCTCACCGGAGCTTCCAACAGAAGAGAAGGGTTCCAGATTTTAAAAGAAAGAATATATTCAGCCATGAACGACCGTGAAAAAAAATTGAGTGTAGCGATGCTCGATATAGATTTTTTTAAAAAAGTCAACGATGTTTACGGACATAAAGCAGGGGATATCGTCCTGCAGCATCTCGTTGCAACCATGAGAAAGATGCTTCGTGATGATGATGTTATATGTAGATACGGAGGCGAAGAGTTCTTACTTATAATGAATGTGGATCTGCCCATAATGAAAACAATTATGGAGCGTCTCAGAAAAAAAATAGAATCAACACCCATAAACACCGAAAAACATGTCTTAAAAATAACTGTATCCATCGGAGTCTGCACTTACAGAGGAAAAACTTCAGATCCTGAGTCTCTGGTTGAACAGGCTGACGCAAATCTTTACAAAGCAAAAGAAAACGGAAGAAATCGTGTAATAACAAGTATGGAATCATGAAAAACAAAATTTTTAAAATCATTACAATCTTTACTATTTTTTATTCACTGACATTGACAGCGGACAAAAAACTCAATTTAAAACTGAGCCACGCTGTTGATGCAAACAAAACAAAAACTGCCGCAAAACTTATAAAAGCAGGTGCAGATGTAAATCATAAAGATTATGACGGCTGGCCTATTTTTATAACTGCGGTTAATTCAAAAAACAAAGGAATGCTTTCTCTTTTCATAAGAAACCGTGTAAATGTAAATATTTCCGGACCGGATAAACGCACACCACTGATGCATGCAATAGAAAACAAAAACGAATTTGCCATAAAAAAATTAATGAACGCAGGAGCTGACATAAACGCTGTGGATAACAGAGGACAGACAATTTTAATGTATGCCGCAAGAAAGGGAGATGTCCGCCTGGTAAAATTTCTTATAAATAAAGGTGTAAACATTTATGCAAAAGACAAAGCCGGACGAAACGCACTTTCACATGCTGTGCAATTCAGAAAAAGAGATGTCATTCGCATTCTGGGTGACTACGAAACACGCCCCGATGAATTTCTCATAGCCGTTGAAACCGGAAACACCATAAATACAAGAAGAATCATCTCCAAAGGTATAGATGTCAATATAAAGAATGCTCGGGGGGAACCGGCTCTTTTCATAGCTGTCAGGCGTAATGACATGACCATGGCCAGACTTCTTATAAACAACGGTGCCGACATAAATTTCACAAACAAAAGCGGACATACGGTTCTCATGTACACCATAGCAGAAAACAAATTTCGTATGGCCAGGCTTCTTCTCAGAAACGGAGCCCGTGCAAACTTCAACTTCATCTACAGTGACGGTCTAACTGCACTTATGAGAATGCTGAAAAATCGTGAGAGAATGCTGGCCAAACTTATTTTGAAACATAAACAGAACCTGGACATTCAGGACAAAGAGGGGAATACCGCTCTCATGTATGCTTCGGTTCTCGGTATGAGCGACATAGTAAGAACTCTGCTAAAAAAAGGAGCAGATCCTCTTATTGTAAGAAAAGACAAAATAACAGCTTACGATATAGCTTCGCGAAAGGGCCACAGTTTCATAAAACGAATTCTGAAGGAATCCATGGAAAAACACATGGTTGATTGAATCAGGAATCACCTTTACAGCTCATCCCTTTCTTTTCGAGATAGTTGTTCGTCTCATCGCATTCATTGTATTTCTGTTTTCCTTCGTTATCCATGTCAGCAGTAACTTCCAGTGAAAAAACTTCGCCGGAACCTTCCAACTCGAGTTCATGTGGAATTATTTCGCTGTTTCCCGGGAGAATCGATGTTTCGGTAAAAAGGACCGCTGTATGTTCCACTTCTGTATCCACTTCATAAAGCATAATAAGGACGGGAACTCCCGGTCCCACGCCTATCATACCTTTGTTGGAAATTTCCACTTTGAACTTTGCCACTGCAGTTTCACTGTCAGGATAAATACATTCATCAAACTCTATATCTTTCACAAACAGATCCGGTGCATCAAAAATGCCATCAGGCTGAACATTCTGACGGAAATTATTCAGACGGCTGTGAAGCCAGTTATGCTCCTCAGGACTCGGAACCTGACCATCCTCTGTAATATTGGTG
>JAWOGE010000286.1:0-3682 GCA_046497165.1 bacterium
TGAAGAAAACGAAGTAGTTTGGCCTGAAGCTCGAAAGGCATGTCACCTATTTCATCTATAAAAAGTGTACCGCCTTCAGCCTCACCTATGTAACCGGGTTTGTCGGCGTGTGCACCTGTGAAAGCACCTCTTTTATGACCGAAAAGTTCGGCATCCATAAGAGTGTCAGAGACAGCGGAAGCGTTAAATGCCACAAATTTGGACAACTTCCGAAGACTGTTTCTCAGAATAAGCCTGGCAAAAAGCTCTTTTCCTGTTCCACTTTCTCCTGAAATCAGAACTGTTTCATCCGTTTTGGCTATTTCACTGGCTGAATCAACAAGCTTTCTCATGGATTCACTGTTGTAGACAAGTCCGTATTTGTCTTTTTCTATGGTATCTATCTCTTTTCTCAGAACTTTATTCTGCTGTATTATATCAGCGGTACGAACAGCTTTTTTCAACTGTGCTATGAGAACCTTGAAGTTTATGGGTTTTGCAAGAAAAGTAAATGCTCCTTTTCGCATAGCATCCACAGCTATCTCTATGTTTCCATAGGCAGTTATGAGTATAACCGGAATATCTCTGCCGAAACCTTTTACTTTTTCAAGAATATCTATACCGTCGACACCGCCCGGCATGGAAAGATCTGTTACAACGGCAACAATATCGTCCACATTTTCATGAATAAGCTGCAACGCTTCTGTTCCGTTGACAGACTTTATCACATCAAATCCATTACGAGAAAGTATCATCCCTATGGATTTCAGAAAAGACTTATCATCGTCAACCACAATAACACGCTTCAACATAAAACTCCCGGAACACTGTAATTGTCATTACTTTGAAATTTTACGCATTTGCCATATCTCCGCAAGTAATTTCTTGAAAAAAACTTTAAGAGCGGTTATAATCTCCTCTGAAATTTCAAAGGAGGAACAAATTATGAAAATCAAGACCGTTTTGTTTGCAACAGCAAATCTGCTTTTAATCTTTTTTATTACTTCCGCATGCGGAGCATCCGTGGAAGACAAAGAACTTCTGGTGATAAACTTCTCCTATGAAGATGACGGAAGCTGTGAAGTATACGGCTCCAATCTGAACTACAACATCGAATTGTATGACAGTCAGCATATTCTAACTGAAAAATTTACTGATTTTACTTGTGAAAAAGATGGTGATTCAGTGGAGATCAATGTGCCTGAAGGCAAATATTTTATCACAACGGAACTTCGGGACAGCAGTGGAAATACAAAAACATACGGAGAGTCTGTAACATCAGTACTTAACGCCACTGAAGAAACTATTTCTATGGGAACATACAAAGGTGGAATGGAGCTCGAATGGTCAAAATCCATATGTGAAGATATGGCAGTGAGTGTTCTTTTCTTTACTATTATAAAAGATGATGAACCTGTCAAAACAAATATATGGGGTGAAGAAACAACCATTGAAAATTACAAACTGAATTGCAATGCGGGCAATTTGCTGGTTAAAAACATTACCGACGGAAATTATGAAATAACCGTTACAGGATATCGTGACAGCGATTCCGAAATACCACGCATATCACTTATGGATAAAGAAACCAGAAAAGTGACACCGGGACAGGATACTGAGGTTACACTGAAAGATCCCGATATTCTTGTTTCCGATCTTAAAATAGTATGGGAGTTTGACTCCAAACGCAACGATTCTTGTGAAACAGCAGGGATCAGCTCTCTGCGTGCCAGTATAACTGAAGATACCAGTACAGGTGAAACCATAACAAGAAATTTCCCATGTAATGTAACAGAAAACGAGTTTGTTTTTTACGACATACAGTCAGGTGACTATGGAGTCTCAATGGTGGGACTATCTGGTGATTCTGAGCTTTTTCAAAGCGTTGTGGACAATCCCGACAAAAGTGATAATATAATAACCGTAGAAAAGGGGCATGTTGGTGTCAATGCCCGTGAAGTTCATATATTTCTCGTGGAAAAAGAATAAAAACCGGAAGGAGAATTGAAATGGTCACTAAAAAACAGAAAAAAATATTGAAAGAACAGCTTCTAAAGCAGTTTGAAGAGATTAAAAAGCACAATGAAGAGGTTGTAAAAGAGCTTGAACAGACAAAAAGCTCTGACGACTATCATGGCGATGAAGCGGATCTGGCAAAATTGAATGAAGAACACAGATGGAATCTAAGACTTGCCGACAGAGACAGAAAACTTCTTAATAAAATAAAGAAAACTCTGGATATGATAGAAACCGAGGAATACGGGTGTTGCAAAGAATGCGGCGTGGAGATATCTTTCAACCGTCTAAAAACCCGTCCTGTTGCGGATATGTGCATAGAATGCAAAAATCGCGAAGAGGAGCGTGAAGAGCGTGACCGTCGCATGGGAATAAAATAACCGGGAGACTTTGATTATGACTTTGAAACACATTGTTATTCCAGCAGCCGGAATAGGTACAAGAATGCTTCCGGCAACCCGTGTAATTGCAAAGGAGATGCTTCCTGTCTACAACAAACCCGTCATTCAGTATGTTGTCGAAGAAGCCGTGTCTGCAAATATCACTGACGCTGTTTTTGTTACATCTCTCGGGAAAGAAAGCATTGTTGATCATTTTGACAATACCAGCCCGAGAATTCCCGTTGAAAATCTTCCGGAACACCTTCGTCTTGAAACTTTAGCGGCGGAAGGAATTATAAAATGCACAGCCGTACGTCAGAAAAAACCTGAAGGTCTCGGACACGCAGTACTTACCGGTGCTTCAGTTATTCCCGGAAAACCTTACGGCGTCATGCTTCCGGATGTGATAATACACAGTCCTAAGGGTAAAAGCTGCATGCAGCGCATGGTGGATCTTTATAATGAAACTTCGGCTTCAGTTGTTGCACTCATGGAAGTTCCCGACAAAGACAGAGAAAGATACGGCATGGTAAAGGGAAAAAATCACGGAGAAGGCATAATAGAGATCACTTCCATGTCTGAAAAACCGGGAATAGACGGCACTGATTCCAATCTCGCCATTGTGGGAAGATATGTTTTCTCACCTCTTCTCACCGAGATACTTCCACATACAACTCCTGGACGAAACAATGAAATTCAGCTTACAGATGCCATTAAGACGCTTTCTGAAAAAGAACCTGTTTACGGAATAGTGGCAGGTAAAAATGAAAAGATATTTGATACCGGTACTCCGGAAGGTTATGTACTTGCATCCGCTTTTATGGCGGCAGAAAAACATTCCGATTTTATGAGCAAATTAAACAAAGAACTGGAGTCAAAATGATTTTTACAGGAATTTTTCTGACCCTTGTCTCTTTTCTGACGGAACCTTATTTTATAATTGAAAAATCGGTCGAGATGACCACTCTTCCAGAAGGAATCATTGAAATAAACGGAACCCTTGACAAGGAAGTTCCGGTTTCCATAAAATACGATTCCTCTGAAAACAAAATAGAGATAACTGAAGGGGAAAATACAGAACTTTTTGAAGATGAAGAGATACCTCTCTGGCTGAAACTGTTTTTTCGGGACTATTCGTTAACGCCGGATAAACAGACAGGACTTCTGCAAGTGGACATACAATCCTCAGGAATTGACATGTCTGAAAAAACCATATCCAGAACCGGACCCCGAGGACCGCTCACTTATATAATAGGAAAAAGCAATGTTGAAGATAATAAGCCTTTCATTGAGTACTACAAACAGAA
>JAWOGE010000037.1:0-5240 GCA_046497165.1 bacterium
AGACAGGGGACCTTGTCGGAGTCCAATATAAAAGAGGCGTCCCGTGAGATAAAACTCAGTCTTCTGGAGGCGGATGTCAATTATAAGGTTGTAAAAAAACTTATTTCAAAGGTAAAAGAGCGGTCTGTGGGACAGGAGGTTCTCAAGAGTATTTCTCCCGGTCAGCAGTTTGTGAAGATATTTCACGAAGAGTTGATAGCTATTCTCGGTGAGAGTGATAATGCTCTTAATCTGAGGGTGAGCCCTCCTGCTGTTATTCTCATGGCGGGTCTCCAGGGAAGTGGTAAAACAACGACTGCGGCTAAAATAGCGGCTTTTCTCAGAAAAAAGATGAAAAAGACATGCCTGCTTGCTGCTTGTGATGTTTACAGGCCGGCGGCTGTTGATCAGCTTGAAAAGCTGGGTGCTCAGCTGGGAATCGAAGTTTTTTCCCGGGGAACAGAGGCTGATCCCGTGGATATTGCGTCCGAGGCTGTTAAACATGCAGAAGATACTGCTGTTGATGTTGTTATAATAGATACTGCGGGTCGGACACAGATTGATGAAAATCTGATGAATGAGATCGATCAGATCTCCAAGAAGGTTTCTCCTCACGAAATTCTTTTTGTTGCTGATGCCATGACAGGGCAGGATGCTGTGAATGTTTCAGAGGAGTTTCACAGACGCCTCGGTATTACAGGGGTTGTTCTTTCCAAAATGGATGGTGATTCCCGCGGGGGTGCCGCACTTTCCATAAATGCTGTCACCGGAGCTCCGGTAAAGTTTATAGGTACCGGAGAAAAAACGGATGCTCTGCAGTTGTTTCATCCGGAAAGAATTGCGAGCAGAATACTGGGGATGGGGGATGTTCTTTCTCTTGTTGAGAAGGCTCAGGATAATATAGATCAGGAAGAAGCTGAAAAAATGCAGGCGAAGATGAAGAAAAACAGCTTCGACCTCGAGGATTTTCTTTCTCAGATGAAAATGATGAAAAAAATGGGTCCCATGGAAGATATCCTGAAAATGATACCCGGTGTCGGAAAGCAGATGAAAAAAATCAAAAACAAGGTCGATTTTGAAAAAGAGATGAAAAAAATAAAGGCCATCATACAGTCTATGACAAAAATAGAGCGGAGAAAACCGGAGATACTCAACGCTTCCCGAAGGCGTCGCATTGCAAAGGGGAGTGGAACTACGGTAAGGGATATAAACAGTTTTATGAAACAGTATCGTGAAATGAAAAAAATGATGAAAAAGATGAATAAGCTTGGAATCGGCGGTATGATGAAAAAATTCAAAAATCTTAAGGGAATATGATTCAAGGAGAGATTAAATGAGCACAATGATCAGATTGAGACGTTTCGGAACAAAGAAAAAACCTTTTTACAGAATTGTCGCACTTGACAAGCGTAAAAAACCACAGGGCGGGTACATTGAAAAAATAGGACTTTACGATCCTGCGAAAGATGACGGTGATATAGTTCTTGACAAAGAAAAACTTCAGAAGTGGCTTGATAACGGAGCCCAGTGTTCTGATACGGTGGCTTCTCTTGTTAAAAGATACGACAAGGCCAACTCCTGACGAATAGTTTGCCATATAATGCTCTTTTCTTATGAGAGCAGTATGTTTTCTAAAATCGGAGATTAATTATGAAATCCGATAAGCTTGTAAAAGCGGGTAGATTTAAGCGTATTTTAAATGGCAGGGGTGCTCTTCTTTTTTCGTCATATTTAAGGGATTCCGATTTTCTGCTCAATGTCAGACATATGTTTCATTTCAAATTCGGAACGGAGTTTTTCATAAAAAACATAAAACGCAAAAGAGGCGGCTTTCATGTGGAGCTAAAAGAGGTTTCAAATTCCCGGCAGGCCTCTTTTTTAGTCGGTGAAGTTTTCGGACTTCCCTATGGTGAACTTGCCGGTAAATCTGTGGATCTTCTGACCGGTCGAACTGTTGAATATGAAGGTGGCGGTAGAGCGGGTACTGTCTCTTCTGTTTCTCCCACACCTCTTCATGCGGTTTTGAACATAAAAAAAGATGACGGAACTGTTTTTTCTATTCCTTTGCAGGATGTTTTTGTAGAGGTTGGTAAAGAAAAAATTATATTGAAAAAACAAGGGCAGTTTGAAAATGCGTATTGATATAATGACACTTTTCCCTGAGTTTTTTTCTTCTCCTTTTGAAATGAGCATACTTTCAAGGGCACGGGAAAAGGAGCTTGTGTCCTATCATATGCATAATATTCGCGAGTACGGCAAGGGAAAAAGAAGGCAGGTGGACAGTTCGCCTTACGGCGGCGGTCCGGGGCTTGTAATGATGCCTGATGTTTTACTTTCATGCTATGAGTCCATAGCCGGTCATGAAAACGCTGAGACAGTATATCTTTCTCCGAGAGGCGAAAAGTTTACGCAGAAGATCGCTTTGGATATTGCTGAAAACTGTTCTCAGCTCATACTCATTGCCGGTCATTATGAAGGTGTTGATCAGCGTGCTCTTAAACTTACCGGGGCAAAAGAGATCTCTGTGGGAGATTATGTTCTCAGTGGCGGTGAAACGGCGGCACTTTCCGTTATTGACTCCGTTGTTCGACTTGTCCCGGGGGTGCTGGGCAATGAAGATTCTGTGAAATCCGAAACTTTTTCCCGGGGACTTCTTGAGCATGACCACTATACCTATCCCAGAAAGTTCAGAGGTCTTAAAGTTCCAAAGGTTCTTCTGAACGGAAATCACGCACGGATAGAAAAGTGGCGTTTGAAAAATTCGCTTCAACGAACTGTGAAGCACCGCCCCGATATGATGTCTGAAATTTCGCCGGAAATTTTTGAGGACATTGATAAATGATGAATCATATTCACATTGCACTTGTACATCACCCCGTGCTGAGAGGAGATTCCGTAATAACCAGCTCTGTAACAAATATGGATCTTCATGACATATCCCGTTTGTGCTGTACTTTCGGTATAGGTTCCTATTTTGTTGTTCAGCCCGATTCAGGACAGCAGCATGTTGTCGGAAAACTTCTCTATCACTGGAAAGAAGGGGATGGTTCGAAAACAAATCCGGACAGAAAAAAAGCTGTGGAACTCATAAAGCTTACAGACAGTGTCGATTCCGCTAAAAAAATAATAACCGGTAAAACAGGAGAAAATCCAATTGTTGTTGCTACAACCGCAAGGGAAAAAAGAGATTCTGTTCCCCTTGATGAGATCGGTTTTGAAAAAAAGAGAAATATTCTTCTTCTGTTTGGAACTGCAGACGGTTTGGCCCCTGAACTGATTGAGAATTCAGACTGTATTGCCGAACCAATAAAAGCGGATACGGGATATAATCATCTTAGTGTTCGCAGTGCGGTATCAATTTTTATTGACAGACTTTCGCACTTATGTATTATGTGACACCGAATTTTTTGAGGGAGATTGAAATGGCCGAAATTATCAAAGATATCGAAAATCAGGAGATTGATTCCAAAAGAGTTCCCGAACTTAGATCGGGTGACAAAGTTGTTGTTCATACCCGTATCCACGAAGGTAAAAAAGATAGAATACAGCGCTTTGTAGGGGATGTAATTGCCATTAAACGGGGTTTGAAAAATATCCGTTGCAATATTACCGTAAGAAAAATATCAAACGGTGGTTTTGGTGTGGAAAAAGTTTTTCCTGTACATTCTCCAATGGTGGACAGAATAGAGCTGCTCAATCGTGGAAAAGTACGCAGATCCAAACTTTACTATCAGAGAAAACGCCGCGGGAATGCTGCAAAAATTAAATCTGCAGATATCATATAACATGAATGGCAAAGCTGATATTTTGTCTGTCGCTGCTGATTCTTGTTTCTTTTTTTGCATTTGCTGAAGAAGAAGTCAAAAAGGGTTTCCCTGATTCAATAGAAGAGACCATGTACCGTAAAATTATGTTTTCTGCAGACTGTAAAGAGTCGCGGGATTTTTTTCTGAATGCCTGTCGTGAGGCTGGTTTTTCTTCCGGAACAGCTGTTTTCCGTGAAATACGCAATATCCCGATTCTTTATTTTCATGCATGCGGAGAGGAAAGCTTTTCCTACGGTCAGGAGTTCTTTTTTTCCCCTGAAGGACAGCTATGTTCTCACGGTGTTCATTTTTTTCCTCAGAAAAATACAATACTTTTGAAAGATATTTCCGGTGACTGTATCATGGACAGTAACTGGAAAGTTATTCACAGCAAAGATGAAGCTCTTTTTTACAGAAAAGATTTTGAATTTTCCGAATATCATATAGCTTCAGGCAGAGTGCTCAAAGGTAAAGATGCTTTCGGAAGATATGTTGATGATTTGAACAGGCCTGTCTACCCTTCCTTTGTTTATATTGAGGGCAAATGGAAGCATGTTCTTCCGCTTCGTGAGAAATTCCGGCTGGATGTGGAAAATGACAGGTTTATGATGCAGATAGTCAGTGAGCAGCAACTTTCTCTTAAAAAAGAGGAGTTTTTGGAAATTACCGCTCTAAGAGCCGGAGAGGTTTCTTTTGACACAACTCGCCCCTATTTATGGGTTTTGAGCGGCAGGGAACTTCAGGGTGTGACTATTCCCAGGCTGACAATCGTAGATGACAAAGATATTGATATTGCAGGAACTTATATTTATGAGCTGAATTATCACTCCTCTTTGCCGGAAGAAAACGGGCATGAAAAAATGGACAATGCTGAGATTTCATGGGAGATTTCTCCGGAGTCTGTGCTGCTTGAGGTCAGAGTTCTGTCGGAGAGCATAAATAATGAGGAAATTGAAAAAATAGCAGAGATCGTAAATGATAAACTTCCTGTTTTTTATCGTTCGAACAATTCACGGGATTCTGAAAAATGAAAGATATATATATAAAACTAATGGAGGAGGCTTTTAAAGAGTCTCAAAAAACCGAAGTTTCGGTTTGTCCCAATCCCAGAGTCGGAGCGGTTATATTCAATGATGCAGGAGAGATCCTCAGCAGAGGGTTTCATAAGATTTTCGGAGGGGATCATGCCGAGGTGGATGCCCTTAAAAAACTTGATATGAATGCCCGGGGACTTTCTATGGCGGTTACTCTCGAACCGTGCAACAGAGAGGGGAAAACTCCGGCTTGTTCAAAAATAATAGAAAAAAGCGGCATAAAACATGTGATTGTGGCAGCAAGAGATACAAATCCCAGTTTTTCCGGAGGAATTGATTATCTTAGGAAAAAAGGGGATGCCGGCAGGGGAATTGGAAATGGCCCCGGCCGTGGCGGTGGACCTCAACCGCCCCATGACGG
>JAWOGE010000135.1:0-7130 GCA_046497165.1 bacterium
AAAAAGAGTAAGCATGTAGGATTCTTCAAAACCGTCTTTCACTTCCGCAACATCCTTTATCCGCAGTATATGAACTTTTTCATTTGTTCTCAGAACAATATTTTCGTAATCACGAGCCGTTTTACCCTCCTGTTTTGTTCTGAGCAAAATATCTCCGTCATCCGTTCTTATTTTTCCACCGGGAAGATCTATACTTCCCATTTTGATTGCACGACTTATCTCATCAAATGTCATATTGTACTCACGGAGCTTTTCTTCAGCCACTTCCACTGATATTTCGTAATCTCTCACTCCTGTTACCGAAATTGAGGATATGTCGTAATTATTTATAAGCTCATCCCTCATCTTTTCCGTGAGTTCTGAAAGTGTTTTTTCATCCATATCTCCATAAATACCAAGATTTATAACCGGTGAAATTCTTTCTATTTGTGCCACAACCGGTTTTTCAGCATTTTCGGGAAAAGTTACTATACGGTCCACAGCCGCTTTTATCTCCTCCTGACGCCGTGAAACATCCTCTCCTGGTTCAAGTTCTATAGTTACGGAGCCCCTTCCTTCCGATGCCTCTGAAACTATTTTCTCAATACCTTGTATGTCCGAAACAGCCTCTTCGATTTTAACACATATGCTTTCCTCCACTTCATCAGGTGCAGCTCCGGGATAAATCATGGTTACGGAAACACTTTCCAGCCTCAAATCGGGAAATATCTCCACCTTTATAAAAACAAGAGAAACAACCCCGCCGAAAACAAGCAACAGCATTATCAGATTGGCAGTTACATGGTTGTCCGTCATCCATTCTATGGCCCTTTTCATGAATTATCTCCATCATAAATCACATCCACATTCATTTCTGGTATTGCACTGTGAACACTGTCTGTTATAAGCAACTCCCCTTCCTTGAGTCCATCTGATATATAAGCAGTGTTTTTATCAATTCTTAAAATTTTCACTTCTCTTATATCAAGTTTTCCCTCCTTTGCCACATGCACTCTGTTTTTATTGTCAAGAAGAGAAAGTTTTACTCGGTACACATCGGAAACGGACACACCTTTAAAAACTATTTGGGCGTAAGAACCATATTTAACAGGTTCTTTTCTTTTATTATCAAGTTCAACAATATAGTTTATCATTTTACTTCTGTCATCAAGTACAGGTTCGGCTCTTCTGACCTCACCTTTCATTTCCATTCCGGATTCAGGAAAAAAAATTTCGGCGGAAATTTCATTTTTTTCAGAATTCAGATCCGGCAACCATTTGCTGTCTCCGGATTTCACACCTGCGGCAATCTCACTTTTTAAAGACAACACACGAGCAAGTTTAACTCCGGGAGAAACAAGCTGACCTCTGCTTATGAATCTTTCGGCCACAAAACCGTCAAAAGGAGCACGAATAACTGTTCTTTTTAAATTGAGCTTTGCGACTTCAAATGAAGCCTGTGCAGACTCAACAGCTATTTCAGCAGTTCTGATATGAGGTTCTCTCAAAAGAAGAGCCCCCGGTTCAGCCTCAGGATTTTCACTGCTGTAAAGTTCCCACTCCTTTTTTGCTATTCCGGCTTTTTCAAGCTCTGTCTGCAATGCTGTTTCAGCTTGAGAAACCTGTGCCTTCGCAGCCTCCACCCTCAGTTCATATTCCCGGGATGCCACTCTGAACAAAACCTCCCCTTTTCTGACAAAACTGCCGTTCCGGACATTTTCTGAAACATAAACAAGCTTCCCGCCAACTTGCGGCATCATATTCACGGTATCGGCCGGCTTCAATATACCGGAAGCACTTACCTCCATTTTTCCCGACCATGGAGAGATTTTTTTCACTCTAACAGTCCGGGAAGTTTTTTTACGAATTTTTACTTCGGGCTTTTCTCTCGACATAATCATAAAAACCATGAGAACTATTCCTGCTAAAATTACTAGTGAAGAAAAAAATATTTTTCCAATCTTATTCACCACAACCCTCCTCTGCTTTTTTTTTCAAATTACCCCACATTTTATCAAAACCATTGACAAAAAGTTCTGAAATACTCTCTTTATACATATTAAAAAACGAATCATCAAACCTCATGTTTTCATGAGCCGGATGTTTTTCACAGTAGTTTTTTTCATTGACAGCATTAATAACAGAACTCAGCATAAAATAAGAAGTTGTCATACTTATGAGTGCCGGACCGACTATCATCATATATTTCAATTTGTTTTTTTCGTCAACATCCATTCCGGCAAAAAGATTTTCCATGATAACACTCCTTATTTTACTAAGCTTTTTTAATTTACACTCCATGATTTCAGATATTTCAAAAGGAAGTTCATAGATAGCGACTTTTGCAAGAGCCGGTTTTTCTTTCATAATATCCACAAGTCCGTGTATGAGCATTGTCACTTTTTCACAAAGAGGTTTGTCAGAGATCATACTTTTTTTCAAAAGAGGAATATGATATGTGTCAAAATAGTGGTCTATAATTGAAATCAACAAACTGTTCTTGCTTCCGTAATAATATGAAATCATGGAAATATTGACTCCGGCACTACGAGAAATTTCCCGCACACCTACAGCATTAAATCCTTTTCTGGCAAAAAGATCCACCGCTGTATCAAATATTTTCTCTTTTGCTGTTTTTTTACTTTTCATTTTTCCCTCCGGAACCGTTCAAACAAACGAGTGTTTTAAACACTTGTTTAAGAATAGCCATGTTTTTCTTTATGTCAAGATTTTATTTAAGAACAAGCTCCTTTGTATAATGAAACGCGAAAAAGGAGTTAATGTAAAAATTTTATTCAAATTATACATACGAGAATTTTCTTTTCCTTGACAAGGTTTAAAACAAAAGATAGATTTAAACCCGGTTGTTGAGTTGAAAAAGAATAAAAGGAGTTAACATGGGAAGAAATTTCAGAAAAATGGTTGAAGCACCGGCGGAAAGTCGATATATACTTCAGGGGAATGAGGCGTTTGCGCTGGGAGTTGTTCATGCGGGATTTCATGCCGCAGACGGTTATCCGGGCACACCGAGTACGGAAGTTATCGATAAATCTCTAAAACATGTTCAGGATAAAATGCATGTCGGTTGGTCTGTCAACGAAGCTGTGGCCACTTCAGTGGCTCTCGGACACTCTGTTGCCGGTTTCGATTCTGTGGTTACACTTAAGGTTCCGGGTTTGTTTCAGGCTGGAGACGCTGTTTCCACATCCGCAACTTTTACCGGAAAATCCGGAGCTTTCGTTCTTTTTGTGGCAGCGGATTATGTGCCTTCAAGCACCCAGCATGTCATCGATGCGCGTTATTTTTTCTCTTCAGCAAGAGTTCCGGTTCTCGAACCGAGAAATCATCAGGAGATGTATGAAATAGCATGGCATGCAGCTGATATAAGTAAAAAATTCAACACTCAGGTGGCTGTTCTCGCATCCGGCATTTTAACTCATTCAGAAGGTCTTGTGGTTACTAAAGAACCTCGGACAATAAAACCCCGGGAACTTCCCGAAAACCTCCATGACTGGATGCTCATGCCTAATCTTGCCAGAAAAAATTATATTAAATCCACAACAGAAAGAGTTCCCGGCGTGGAAGCCTTTACAAATACAGATGAATTCATAGATGAAACCGACGGAAGTTCTGACTTTGGAATAATAACTGTGGGAGAAAGTGATATAATTGTCAGGGAAGCACTCAATACAGCAGGACTTGAGCCCTCCATACTGTCAATGTCCATTGCCAATCCTGTGCCACGCAAACGAATTAAAAATTTTGCCGAAAAAATTGACGGACCGCTCTTCATATTTGAGGACGGAGACAAATTTCTTCAGGAAAAAACAGAGCTTCTCGGAATAAAAGTTCACGGCAAATCTGACAAAAGCACCATAACAGACTGGAAACCGGATATGGTTTTATCCGCTCTTTCCGAACATATGAATATTGATGTAAAAACAGAGAACTCTGCCATGGATGTAAAACCGGTTCCGAGGCCGCCTTCCATCTGTCCGGGATGTCCTTACCGTGCTTTCGGACTTACAGTGAAAAAGCTGCGCAGAAAGAAAAAAATATACGCATCCTTCGGAGAGATAGGCTGCTCCACTCTGCTTTATTTTCTCGAAGCAGTGGATACGATTTTATGTATGGGCGGATCTGACGGAATGCGTCAGGGATTTACAATATCCCGCCCGGATATGGCTCAAAAAACCATCAGTGTCATTGGTGACTCCTGTGAATGCCACAGCGGTCTCGATGCCACAAGAAATGCTGTTTTCAGAAACAACGCTGGCGTAAAAGTGGTTCTGGACAACCGGATTACAGCCATGACAGGCGGTCAACCTGCACCGACATCTGAAAAAAATCTTGCCGGTGAAAACAATAAATTCGACCTTGAAGAGGCGGAAAAAGCTGAAAAATGCCGCACTGTAAAGATGAACGCCTACAACATGGATATCGTTGAAAAAGAACTTGCCAAAGCACTCGAACTTGCTGAAAAAGGAGAGTATTCAGTTCTTATTCTGGAAGGGGCCTGTATACAGGAAACACCGGCAGCTAAAAAACTCCCTCGACTTTCCATTGACAGAGACAAATGCAAAAAATGCCATCAATGTGATATCTGTCCGGGTATAGCATTCGGAGAAGACGGATATCCTTATCATACCTCGATGTGCACCAACTGCGGTTCAAACATCTCTGTATGTATGCAGAGCTGCCCTTTTGATGCCATAAAATACATTGAAAAAGATTCCGGTAAAACTGCACCTCCGGAACTTCCGAAAGTGAAACCGGTAAAATCAGTTTCAGTGAACAAAAAAGATCTTCCCGATTCTCTGCGTCTTGCAATTCGCGGCATAGGAGGACAGGGAAATCTCTTTTTCGGAAAAGTCCTTTCGGAACTGGCCATGAGACTCCCCTATTCAGAAACAAACATTGTCAAAGGTGACACTCACGGTATGGCTCAGCTCGGCGGACCGGTCATTTCCACATTCAGTTGCGGCAATGTATTTTCACCTGTTCTGACTCCCGGCTCAACCGATATTCTCGTTGCCATGGAATCCAGTGAAATACTCAGAGAAGGATTCCTTGAACTTCTAAAACCGGGTGGAAGAGTTATTCTAAATAAATTCAAGGCAGTTCCCGTAACTGCCCGCAACACCGATTATCCGGAATTTTCAGATATAAAAAAAGCTCTGTCATCCTTTGATGTAATCGAAACAGACGCTCTCGGAATTGTCACCGCTCTGGGTGACACCTCAGGAAAAACAGCCAATGTAGCTGTCCTGGGTATTTTGTCCACACTTTCCCCTTTTGATTCCATTCCCGAAGAGATATGGCTTGATGCAATAATGAGCGTTTCTCCCGGAGACACAATAAAATCTGCAAATCAGCTCGCTTTTTCCGCCGGTCGCAAAAAAGGCTCGGAGATATAATCCGCTAAGAACAACATATCTCCACTTTTTTATTATTTGTTCAACAGGAACAAAAAACCATTGCGAGTCAGTTGTATTAAAAGAAAAGTGCTCTGATATCAAAAACTTCTTGTTTTTTCAATTCAGATAATTATAATATATAATGGTTGATGTGTAAAATTTTCACATGTATGAGTGACGGGGGCAAAAATGATTAAAATCACTTTAATTCTTACATCTATATTTTTATTGTTTTCAGGCGGTTTTGCAATTGGATGCAGCGATGATACAGTTGATAAAACAGAGAACATTGAGTGTATGGATGAAACAGACTGCCCTGATGGTTATGAGTGTGGTTCTTCCGGTTTCTGTGTTTCAAAAGATTCAGGAAATACAGGAGATACAGGTTTTCCCGATGACGGAGACAGCGGAGACAGCGGAAACACCGGAAACACCACAGACGATGGGAACAGCGGCAAATCAGGTCACGGCGATTATGAATGTGACTGTTTCGGAGAATCGTACAATATACCTTGGAATAAACCGGAATGGTGTAAAGGAGACGATGATAAAGATGGAATTCCCAACTGCATAGACGGACTTGAAGACACCGATGATGACGGAACTCCCAATTATCAGGACACAGATTCTGACGGTGACGGAATCCCTGATGAAATTGAAGCTCCGAACGGTGTTCCTGTAGACACTGATGAAGATGGAGTTCCCGATTTTCTTGATACCGATTCTGATGGTGACGGGATCCCCGACAGACATGAATGTTCTGAACTTCCATGCAGAGACACAGATGGTGACGGAGTTCCCGATTACAGAGACACAGATTCCGATGGTGACGGAATCCTCGACAAAGTGGAATGTCCGAATTTTGATTCGGAAGATGGTTGTGTTGATACAGACAGTGACGGAACCCCTGACTATCTCGACACCGATTCCGACGGAGACGGTATTCCTGACTGGTATGAAGGTGTGAAGGACACTGATAAAGACGGTACTCCGAATTATCTCGATACAGATTCTGACGGTGACGGTATTCCCGATAGTGTTGAGTGTCCTGATTTTGATTCCGAGGAAGTTTGTGTAGACACCGATGGAGACGGAAGTCCCGATTATCTTGATCTTGACAGTGACGGCGACGGGGTTCCAGATAAAAACGAGCCGTATTGTGACGATCTCGGTAAAAGTTGTCGTACTTACTGGGACTGCAATGGCAACGGATTCAGTGATATGGTGGAGATGGCCACAGGATCCGACCCCTGTGATCCTTTTACAACCCCCAAGGATGTGGGAATCGATTTTTATTTTGAACTTCCGTGGGAAGGTGATGAAAAAGATGATGATTTGATTTTTTCACCTTCGGTCAAAAAAGCCGATATATTTTTTAATATGGACACCACCGGTTCCATGGGTGGTGAAATAAATAATTTGAGAAGCTCTCTTAAAAGTACAATAATTCCTCAGACAAGAGAAAGGATATCCGACAGTGCTTTCGGTTGTGCAGAATGGCAGGACTTTCCCGTATGCGGTTTCGGCAGCAATTCAGATGGAGATGTGCCTTTCAGGCGTCATCAGACTCCCACAACTGATATAAACACTGCTCAGAGCGGTGTTGATAAATTGACATTGAGATATGGAGCTGATGGTCCGGAGTCGGGATATGAATCGCTTTATCAGCTTGCCACGGGAGCGGGAACATCCTGGAGTGGAGGTTCTGTTCCGCCTTACACAGGATCCGGAGTA
>JAWOGE010000143.1:0-10585 GCA_046497165.1 bacterium
CCTGTAGAATTCAGAAATTCCGGAATAATGAATGTTCTTGTGGAGTACAAAATCCGAAACCGTCATTTTGTAATAACCACAGACGGAAGAGGAACTTTGCCGGTCTACAATCAGGGCAAGCGTTTTTTTATTGCTGACAATGTCCTGTTCTGGAGAGGAAGCAACCCGGATACTGTTTCTGAAAAATATGATATGGAGCTTGTGGAAATACTCTCTTCTTACAAACTTTATAAATTTAAAGTATCCGGAGATTCCGTAAAAATTGCCCAATCCATTGTTGAGAACGGTGACGGTTTTGCTTTTGCAAATATCGTAAGACAGCTTCAATTTAAAGACACCCCTGTCACTTATCCCTCTGAAGATGAGTATTACGAAGATTATCAGTGGTATCTTAAAAACAGCGGATCAAGCATTAATCCTTACGGTAACTCTGTAAACACACTGAAAAATGCAGATATCCGTTTTGATCAGGCCATGGAATGGATTGCCGAACAAATCAACGAAGGTAATCTGGAAAACTTTGATGAATCCGTTAAAGTTGCAATAATGGATTCAGGAGTCGACCCTGATCATCCTGACCTTAAAAACAAACTTGATGAAGGATGGAGCGTTGTAAACGATGAACCCGGAGGCTGGAATGACGAGCCCGAAGATGGAAACATCATGGGAATCGGGGGTTACGCTCACGGTACCAATTGTGCCGGAGTTTCTGCGGCTGAAGGAAATACAATAGGAACAGCCGGAGTATGTCCCTGGTGCGGAATATATCCTGTGCATTACATGAGTGGCGGCATGGGAGGCGGAGCAGACGAAGAAGGTCTTCTCAAGATATATGATAAATATGTCGAAGATCCTAAAATAGCTGCCATAAACTGTAGTTTCGGTTCGATGTCGGGGTTAGGCGACATCAATATAAGCAATGCTCAAAAAGAATCCCACACAAATTTTATGGAAAACGGTCGTGACGGAAAAGGCGGTGTAATTGTATACGCAGCTGGGAATGACTCCATAAATTCAGATTACGAAGAACTTCATCACTGGGAATTTGCCATCGAAAGAGATGGTGATACTTTTACCAACACAGTTATGACTGTTGCCGCATCTTCGGCATGGGATACACGAGTTGCATACTCAAATTTCGGAGCATCCATAGATGTTGCGGCACCCTCCCTTTCCATGGCTCCGACTCTCGGAATAACAACTCCGACTCTCGTGGGATATGGAGATCTTGACGATGATTACTCCACACAGTTCAGCGGGACTTCAGCGGCGGCACCCGTTGTGACAGGTGTTTTCGGTGTCATATTTTCAGTCAATCCAGACCTTACTCTTGAAGAAGCCACAGACATCGTCATTAAAAGTGCGGATAAAATCAACCCTGAAACAGGTTTCTGGGATCAGGAAGATCACAGTATTAAATTCGGTTTTGGAAGAGTAAACCTTTACAGAGCGGTCAAGCTTGCAGCCGGGATTGACATGTGCTCTGAAGGTGCGGAGGAAGCTGACGAAACTTCCAACAACATGGATGACAATTGCGATAACTATGTAGATGAAGGACTTTCTCCCGATCTCTCTTTTGTAGGAACACCCTGCTCTGAAGATTCTGACTGTGTTACCGATGATTTCGGTGAAGAAGATGTTGAATGTCTGAGTGGAGTTTTCGGTATTTTTAATTTTGAAGAAGGGTACTGTACAATAACAAACGAAAATTTTGCGTGTCCCGACGGAACAAAAACATACAGACCTGAACAAAGTGACAAAAATTGCTTAAAAGACTGCAACACCGATCACAAATGTCCTGAAGATCAGATCTGTACTGATCCGGAACTCGGTGTATGTGTTCCCATTTGTGAAGCCGATGAAGATTGCGGAGAAAACGCATATTGCGATGACGGGGTCTGTAGCATGAATCCGAGCGAACCCTTCGGTGTTTGTGAAGAAGACGAAGACTGTCTTTATGGAGGAATGTGCATTACTCAGGTTCCAGACGGGATCTGCATTGTAATGTGCCAGAGTGACAGCCAGTGCGGAGACGAAGGTGCTCAATGCGTCACAATGGAGATGCAGGGACAATCTTTTCCCGTATGTGTGCCTCCCTGTGAAGAGGATTCCGACTGCAGAAGTCTTGGTGGCATGATGCAGATGAAATGTCATGAATATTTCTCAGGAAAAGAATCACTATGCGGCATGCCTTGCGAACAGGATGCCGATTGCAGAGATGCCGATGCTGAATGTAAAAGCGGAACCTGCGTTCTTGCTGAAGAAGAGGAAGAGGAAGAAGAAGAAGAAGAAGAAAACGATGTTGATGAAAAAAATGATGATGATGAAGTTGCAATTGAAGAAGAATCCTCTTCAAGCAAAAAATCATCAGGATGCAGTCTGAGCTTTATTTAATATTTTCTGACTGTAACCTGAACCGTCCGAATCTCTCATTGAAAAATGAAAAAGTTTTCTGTTCTTAAGAAGTTACAAAAATCGCCGATTAACCTTCGGGTGAACCTCAGATTTTGTGTAACTCTTCTGAATCAGAATTCTTTCCCATGTTTTCTAACTCAGAATCGAACGATTCAGGTGAAAGAGTTATTCTTGATTTTCCCGACTTAATGATTACCATAATACACGCGTTTATTTAAATCATGTACGGGTGTTTCAGAGGAGGATATCATGGACGAAGGAAAATTTATATGTCATAATTGCAAAAAAGAGCTTGAAGAGCTTGAAGACATTAGAGGCAAGGTAGGTTTTCGTGATGAATGTCCGCATTGTTACGGTGATTTGCATTGCTGTTTGAATTGTAAATTTCATGATCCTGCTTATACAAATGAGTGCAGAGATGAATCCCGGGCTTTCATAAGGGAGCGGGATAAATCAAACTTCTGTGCTTCCTTTGTTTTTAAGCGAACTGGCGAGGAAGATCCTGAAGAGGAGCTTGATGCAAAAGCGGGACTCAACGATCTTTTTGACTTGTAATAGATTCTGATTAATACGGAGAAACAGATGCTCAAATATGCAATGAGAAAAATATTCGGCACAGAAACAGACCGCTATCTGAAAAGGGTTCGTCCTGTGGTTGACAGAATAAACTCACTTGAAAAAGGTATGAAAGAGCTTGACAATGAAAAGCTTGCCGCAAAGACAGCCGAATTCAAGGAGAGATATGAAAAGGGTGAAACGCTGGACTCCATGCTTCCGGAGACATTTGCTGTTGTGAGGGAGGCCACCTGGCGCACCCTGGAAATGAGACATTTTGATGTACAGCTGGTAGGTGGAATTGTCCTTAAAGAGGGTAAAATTGCTGAGATGAAAACCGGAGAAGGTAAAACTCTGGTTGCGACGCTACCCATGTATCTTAACGCAATTACAGGTAAAGGCGGTCATCTTGTTACCGTAAACGATTATCTTGCAAAACGAGACGCCGAATGGATGGGAAAAGTATATAAATTCTTGGGACTGTCGGTGGGAACAATAGTAAGTAACATGAGCACCTCGGATCGAAGAAAATCCTATGCAGCCGATGTGACTTACGGTACCAACAACGAGTTCGGATTTGATTATCTTCGCGACAACATGAAATATGATCTTAAAAACTATGTTCAGCGCGATCTTAATTTTGCAATAGTTGATGAGGTTGACAGCATTCTCATAGATGAAGCAAGAACACCTCTCATAATATCCGGTCCCAGTGAGGACAGCACCGATCTTTACAGACAGGTTAATAATATTATGCCGGCTTTAAAAGATGAACAGCATTTTGAAAGAGATGAAAAATCCAAAAATGTTCTTTTAACGCAGGAAGGAATAAAAAAAGTTGAAAATCTGCTTGGAATTGAAAATCTTTACGCTCCGGAGAATATGAGTCTTGTTCATCATGTTCAGCAGGCACTTAAAGCTACGCAGATGTTTCACCGTGATGTGGATTATGTTGTAAAAGAGGTCGACGGTAAAAACAAAGTTATAATTGTCGATGAATTTACCGGCAGACTCATGGATGGTCGTCGTTACAGTGACGGTCTTCATCAGGCACTTGAAGCCAAGGAAAATGTTACTGTGGAAAAGGAAAACCAGACACTGGCGTCAATTACTTTTCAGAACTATTTCAGAATGTACGACACACTTTCAGGAATGACGGGGACAGCAGATACCGAAGCAACCGAATTTGCTGAAATATATGGACTGAAAGTTGTCGTTGTTCCTACAAACAAGCCGCTGATTCGTGATGATCGTCCAGATCAGATATATAAAACCGCTGAAGCGAAAATGAGGGCTACAGTCAGAGAAATAATTGAGCATAATAAAAAAGGTCAGCCTGTTCTCGTGGGAACCACTTCCGTTGAAAAATCGGAAGAGATATCTGACAGACTGATATCCAGCGGAGTAAAACACAATGTGCTCAACGCAAAACATCATACAAGAGAAGCTCAGATTGTTGCACAGGCTGGTCGAAAAGGCTCTGTAACTATTGCGACGAATATGGCCGGAAGAGGAACCGATATTGTGCTCGGAGGAAATCCTGAAAAGCTCGCCATGCAGGAGATCTCGGAAACCATGGAGGAGTATGATGAAGACAATCCTGAAGTTATAAAAATAAAAAAGGAATACGAAAAAAGATGTTCAAAGGAACAGAAAGAGGTTCTTCAGGCAGGGGGGCTTCATATTGTGGGCACGGAACGCCACGAAAGTAGAAGGGTTGACAATCAGCTTCGAGGTCGTTCAGGAAGACAGGGTGATCCGGGTTCATCAAGGTTTTTTCTTTCTCTTGAAGATGATCTTCTCAGAATATTTGGAAGTGATAGAATTCAAAATGTTATGTCAAGGCTCGGTATAGAAGAGGATCAGCCCATTGAGCACAAATGGATATCCAAATCCATTGAAAATGCTCAGAAAAAAGTTGAAGCTCATAATTTTTCCATCAGAAAAAATATTCTTGAATATGATGATGTCATGAACCAGCAGAGAAAAACGGTTTATTCTCTGCGTAAAAACATATTGAAAGGTGGAAAGAAAAACAGGGAAGTTGTTTTGTCAATGCTTGAAGAGACTGTCAGCAACATGATAAATACATATATTCCTGAAAAAACACCTCCTTCAGAATGGGATTTCAAAAGCATAGAACGCTTTGCGGGAGATCTTACGGGGCTTGAAGGAGATGAGTTGCCGGAAAAGTTGTCATTTTTGAAAGATGAAGAGATATTATCTAAAAAATCCTCAGATGCGGAAAATGTTCTTGCCGAAAAATTTTATGTATGGCTTGAAGAGAGATATGTTGAAAAAATGTCTCAGTATGACGAGGAGATGAGCAGTGAACTTGAAAGACATATAGTTCTTGAAACACTTGACAGTTACTGGCGTCGGCATCTTCTTAACATGGACAGACTGCGTGAAGGCATAGGTCTCAGAGGTTACGGTCAGAAAGATCCCAAACTGGAATACAAAAAAGAGGGTTTCCGAGAGTTCACAGAAATGATGAGCAATGTCTATTTCGATTCTGTCAGAAATCTATTTGCAGTTAAAGTTGTAACCGAACAGAGTCTTGAAAAGATGGAAGAAAAAGAGCGTAAGCGTGAAAAAGAAGGTGAAAGGGTAAGTCGGAACAAAGAGGAAAAGGTAAAAGAACCTAAAAAAAGAGAAAAACCGAAAATAGGCAGAAACGATTCTTGCCCCTGCGGTTCAGGACGGAAATTCAAAAAATGCTGCATGGGGAAAGGTGTATACGATTAAAAAGTTCATTTTGCCGGTGTTTTTTGACGGAAAACTTTATGAAAACCGAACAGTATCAAAGTTTTAAAAAACTTGTTTCAGATTTTGAGAGATATGTTGAAACTTGTAAAAATGATGAGCTGCATAATTTTCTTCAAAAAAACAACATCGGATACAGCGTTGAAAATGAAGTTGTTTTCAACACCAGACTTTCTTCCATATCAAAGAAAGACAATATAAAATTCATAGTAGTTGGAGACAATCCCGGCAAAGATGAGCAGCTTGATAGAAATCGCTACTATCTTATGGGAAAAGCCGGTGTTCAGATGAGAAATTTTTTCAGTAGACATGATTTTGTAACAGATTTTGACAGAGAGGTGGTTGTTCTAAACAAAACGCCTTTCCACACAAAAAGCACATCCGACATCAAAAATCTTTTGAAGTTCAGGGGCTTAATAGATGACAGTCAGCGTTATATGGCTTCTCTCGCTGCAGAGATGCACAGATTGTTTCGATGTCCTCTTTGGATAATCGGTTTTTCTCAGATGAAAAAAAATGGTATTTTCCGTGTTTTCAGAGAGGAGCTGGAAAAACAGTATTCATCAGCCGGAGCTGAATTAAAAAATTCTTTATTGTTTTTCAAACATTTTTCCTACGGAAATTTTTCCCGTGATATTTCTGAGGCTGAGAGGGTTTGCGGAGACAAGCATATATCTTCTCTTCTGAAGTATACATCAGAAAAGAACCGTAAATGTTTTCCGGGGTTTTGATTTGAAAATCATTTGCATTTTACACTTGTTTTTTTTGTTTGTGTTTTTTGGCTGTGCGACAACAGCCGGTACAACGGATTCCGGTGAAAAACATAAGCGTAAATCGGCAGAAACCAGTGATTCCCTTGAAAACAGAGAAGAAAATATGTATGTGAAAAGACTCATTACCGATTACAAAAAAGAGTTTGCCAGGGCGAACAATCTTTTTGATACCGGTCTGCAGAGTAAAGCGGAGAAGATATACGAAAGAATTGTCAAGGAAAAAAAAGATTTTTCTAAAATAGGGGAGGTTTATTTTAATCTCGGATTAATAAAAAGCAGAAAGTTCAAATGGAAAGAAGCATCCAAACAATTTAAGAAAGCTTATAAATCTTTTGATAAAAAAGATGATATTGCCGATGCGGCTCTCATGTCTCTTGAAAGTATGCGAAAAGCTGAGTTATGGGAGGAGCTTGAAAACAGTGCTGAAGAGATAATGTCAGAGGATAGAGAAAGGTTGTTTCTTTCTTCAGGACAGAAAAAAGAGGTTGAGATAAGATATGTTGAAGCGATTATCGCCAAAGGTGAAGTTGAAAAAGGCAGAAGACGGCTTGAGCATGTTATTTATGAAATCAGAAAAGAAACGGGAAATATTCCGCCCGTTTATGATCCGCTGTATTCCATGGCTAATTTTGTGATGGGGCGATCCTACAGCATGGAGTTCCAAAAATATGAGTTGAAAGAAAGCAGAGAAAGTCTCCGTGAAAAATGCCGACTGCTTCTTGATGCTCAAAAACATTATCTCAGAACAATCAGATCGGGAATAATGTACTGGAGCAATGCCGCAGCATGGGAAGCAGGTGAATTGTACTACATACTTTTCAGAGATATGAAAAATCATCCGGTTCCTGAGGAACTTTCCGAAGAGGAAAAAGAGATATATATCTGTGAACTCTGGGAACGCATATCGGTTCTTCTTAAAAAATCAAGAAGAATACTTAAAAGAAGCATCTCCATTGCTGATAATATGAGCATAGCCAACGAATATACAGAAAAAAGTTATTCGAGGATCGTGGAAATAAATCGCCTGTACAATGAGCAGGAAAAAAAATGCGACAGTTCCATAAGTTCAAATCTGCGTGTTTTTCCCAATCGGGAAACCGTTTATGAGAGTGGCAGGGTATTTGCCGAAGATGGGACGATAGTTCGTTACAGGCGTCGTGGAGCTTCCGACAATAAAAGACCTCTCATTATTTTCACAGAAGAAGCTTCTTTTTTGCCTGTTCTGACGGAAACTTTAGAAAATTTTTTCGAAGTTGTTTATCTGGACGGTTTCATAGTGAGGGATGGTAGAAAAGCCCGGGGTCAAAAGAACTATATAGTTGCGGAGCATCTTGATTATCTTCAGAAACTTATTGAAGAGCTTGATCTGGATAATCCGCCGATTATCATATCTTCCGTTAAATATCCTCTGAGCATGGAGTTTGTCGCCGCTAATCCGGAAAAAAAGATTTTTCCTGCACTGGTTTCCGCCGAAAATTATGAAAAAGAACAGCCAAAGCAAGAAAAAGAGATGTCAAATGAAGAGGTGGCGTCCGAAATCGGGCTGTTTTCATGGAAAGATATACTTGATATTTTCAGCAGGACACGAAAAAACCGCACCCTTATTCCTAAGTCGTGGGAACCTCTTTTTGCTGAAGGTTCTGATGATGAAATTATTCTAAGACTGGCATCAATGCAGAATGAAACAACGAAACTTATAATGTCAGTTATATGTGAAGATCTTCAGAGTCTTGATGAAACAAACAGAATAAAAGCACTTAAGAATGATTTCTGCTTGTAAAGTAAATAAATGAGGAATTTCTTGACTTAATTGTGAATTTTGATATAATGTACCAGTGCTCAGTAGAACCTGGTGGAATATGAAGGCGACATTCATAAATCCTTTTTTAAAATCAACCATGGATTCGATAAATACCATTTCCAACATATCTATAAAACCTGACAATGCATATATTACAAAAGAGGTTTTTCCTTCTGAAAAAATCAACATACTAAGCAGTATAAACGGTCGAACACAAAACCGGTTCAACGGTTCGGTTGTAATGTCTTTTTCCGAAGAATCCATTCTTGAAATAGTAAGTAAAATGCTTGACAGAAAATATGAAAAAATAGACAGCGATGTTAAAAACGCATTGAATGAACTGGTTCAAATGATTTGCAGTGCCGCAGTGAATACGCTTAAAGACAATGGCTATGTTTTTGATACCTGCAAGCCGGTTTTTTTTAATAAAAAAGCAAATTATATGATTAAAAAAAATATAAAAGTTCCTCGGATAGGTATCCCTTTCACCACTTCATCGGGTGCTGTTTTCAAAGTGGAGATAAGTTTCGACCGCTGAATTTTTAATCTGAATCGTCTGACTCTTCAGAATCTGACGATTCAGGTCTAAGACTCTTTTTTGTTGAAAACTTTTATTTTCTTCAGACAGATGTAAGATGGTTGTCGGCATGTTTGAAACAGTTTTATAAACAGGGAGAGATTAATGGAAAAAAGAACCGGAAGAGAGCGAATATCCATGAACGGATTTTTTGCCGCAGTTAAAATAAAAGGTTCCTACAGAATGTTTCCACTCATAGATGTTACAGAGCAGGGAGTGGGAGTTCTTTTCCCTCCTGAAATAAATGTTGAGGAAGGATTTGAATTTTCAGTGAGATTTGATCTCATAGGGCCGTCTTTCATGAGACTTAGCCGTACGGTTTCTGCGGAAGTTCAAAGAGAAACAGTTGCAGCAGAGGCTGTGGTCAGAAGTATCTCAATGGACAGAGGTATTATGCACCGCATAGGACTGGAGCTTGTTTTTAACTCCGGAGATATAAAAAAAGATGCATTGAAAAAAATTGAGAATCTCAGGAATTTCATGGAAAGTCAAAAAGAAAACCCTGTGGTTCATCTGGAATTCGGAATAGAGGGAGACAGAGAATCAGAAGATAAAAGACTCAGCGGGTTTCCCATATTTGAAGGTCTTTTCTTCACTGAAAACAAGGTCTTGACCTTTCTTGCGGATGCTGACATGGAGGAACTTTTTACAAACGATTCTTTTGTAAAAGTTAAGATTCCGGTGGCTGAAAACAATCGATACATGGTTCTTGACGGTAAAATAATTGGCAATACGGTTTTTAATATGCATAGAAACAGAGTTGAAATATCTCTTCAAATAGATGATGAAAGTGATCGTTATGATTTTATCCGCAAAACAGTAAAAGACTTTGTATCTGAAAACAACGATATCATGAAATTCCTGCCTCTCTCAAGACGGGTCTGAGTTTATTTTATTCCCCAGACAACAAAAGCCTGTCCCCAGAACTCCGTACATCTCCATGGGTGTTTCATAAAGATTCCTCTTGTCCCGAGTACCGCTTTCTGAAGAGCTACCACGGAACTTTCCATTATACGGGGAAGAGGTGTAAAAGGATAGATTTCAGAATAAGAGATTGAAGGTACGGGAAATATACCGAAGGAGCCCTTTTTTGAAAAAGGAAGTTCAGACATGATTTTCATATAATGTCCGGAGCTCAGAGTGTTACGATAAAGAAGATCTTTGTCTTTTTTGAATTTGTCAACACCGGGATCAATAAAAGATTTGAACATGGACAGAAAAACATTTAAAGGTTTTGCCAGACTCTGAACATTGAATTTTCTCGAAGGAACAACATAACCTATAAAGACGCCGTTTTTTTTGAGGACACGGAACTGTTCTCTGACAGCTTTTTCTGCGTCACGAAAATGTTCAAAGAGTCCCACACTGAAAGTAGTGTCAAAAGTTTTATCCTCAAAGGGAAGTCTGTTTGCGTCACCTTTCACAAATTGTCCTTTGAAATCGCAGGATTTAAAATTTTCCTCAGCTACTCGCAGAGTTTTTGATGAATTGTCAAGCAGTGTTGTTTCCCAGCCGTTATGTGCAAAATAAAGGCTGAGATTGCCTCTTCCGCAACCCACTTCCAGAGATTTACCTCTGCTTTCTTTGAAAAAAAGTTGCTCAAACAAATTGTAGTGATTGCTGAAAGACAGCTGCATCTGTGTTTTCGGAGTTCCGGGGGTGAAATATGTATGCAACCTTTCCTTTCTTTCTTTCCAG
>JAWOGE010000298.1:0-3666 GCA_046497165.1 bacterium
TGAATTTTCAAGAAAAACAGCCGGGAAATCAAAAGAAACAGTCTGGGAGTTAAATCGCCAGGTTACATCTGAATCATAAGCATTAATGGGGAATTCAAGTGGGAATTCAAGCTCTATTATATCAATTTTTATTGTAAAAGTTATTACTATTATTATGTCGTAATATGTTTTTGCTTCAAGATGAGCTGTAATATCCATATCCGTTCCCACAAGAGGAGGATCCAATACAAGATACTGATTTTCAGTATAAATTGCGCGTTGCTGTTTTTCATCAATGGCTATTCTGTTTCCAAACATTTCAATATACATCTCTCCACCGAGGGTCAACTTGAGTTTTATAAGCCGTGTAAGTTCTCCGATCAGGGGCAAACTTATGGAAAGAGCACCTCCGGTAAGATCGTAAAGAGAACCTTCATAAATTGTATAAGTGTCCAGACTGTCTTCAAGTGTTACAGGATTGTCGGGACTGCCGTCCAATGCAAAGGGGTCAAAAGTCTTTGCATCCTTAAAAGAAAGATCGAAATTCAACCACTTACTGAGCTCATTCTCTTTTCCGGAATAACAATTTTTATATTTAGCCCCCATTTCAATACCGTAATACATGTCGGCATGTCCGGTATCGGGAGTTCCCACATAAAAAACCTCCACAGCTTCAGGCCATTTAGCTATACTCCGCCCCTTCATTTCTGCAGTTGTCTGTGCACCGTAAGTAAAAAACAGCAAAAAAGATATGGGGTTCAAACCGCTGCAGGCCGGAGTCCATTCATCCCATCCAATGGTGTTTTTTTCTATGAGAACATCTTCGTAGGAAAAAGTTATCTCTTCCGATATCTGATAATCTCTGACCGTATACCCGTCTCCATCTTCCTCAATAATAGCATTGCTGTCCGATGCCGTAATCACAAGAGGAATCATAATCATCAAAATCAGAAAAAATGCCGTTAGTTTTTTGAACATCCCGACTCCTTTCATTTTATTCCGCATCAGCGGCACATCTGAAACCTATGGCGTTGGAGCTGAATTCAGGATTCACACCACGCCTGAAAGTAGCTCTGACAAGCATCCTGGAAGATGACCAGCTACCTCCTCTGACTGTTCTCTGATCACCCACAGGGGTCGGTGCACCACCAGCTTCAAGATCAGCATAGTAGAAAAATCTGGTATAAACCCACTCTTCAGCATTCCCGGCCGTATCCATCAAACCGAAAGGGGAAGAACCATCATGGGTCTGATAATCCATATATTCAGAACCGTTGTAGATACCCACAGGAGTGACATGCGGCTCAGGATAGAGAAACACCAGAATATCCTCAGGGATACTGTCCCGTTCTATTTTTGAAGGCTCCATAGGGTCTCCGCTGTTTCTAAAATTAGCTCTTCGTGTAAAATATGAGGCATTCCAAAAACTTTGCTCCCAAGGCAGATTACGCCCGTCATCAGAACGAACAGCATATTCCCACTCAGTTTCATACGGAAGACGCTTCCCGGCCCACTCACAGTAAGCTCTTGCAGCATACCAGCAAACAGCTGTAATCGGGAAATCCTCTCTGACCCTGTCTTCAAGGTACATTTTGGTAGAAAGAGGATCAAACCACTCCTCAAGATATTTCTGGTTTCCAAGACACTTTTTGTTCCCGTGCTCATTGTCAGGTATACTTGCATATTCCGGACGCCATAATTTATTTTCCGTATCATTCAGAAATTTTTTATACTGAGCAACAGTGACTTCATACTTGTCTATGAGGTAATCTTCTTTCAGATTTGCCTGATGTTCCGGTCTTTCCATGTCAAAAGCATCAGAGTCATCTGTCCCCATGGGAAAGGTCACACCTGCCGCAGGAATATGAATCATGCAACCGGGAACATCTTTCACCACATAAGATCCGCCCGAAAACCCGGGCTCACTTTTACACAGACATTTTTCCTGAGCACAAACATCTTCTTCGGTGGGGAAAGGCTCCTTTGTTTCTCCGTTCTGGTCGTCATCGTCATCATCAGATTCATTCTTTTCATTGAAATAATAATAATCAACTCCGCTTTCTCCGCGGTTGAAAATTTCATTAACAAACTCTTCCACAGGCTGCCCCATTCCTCTGAATCTCAAAACAGCATCCACGGGTATTATTTTACCGAAAATAAGCTCGGAAGATTTTTTAAGCTGGGTAACATAGTTGGAACTGCCTGTCATTTTCTCTATATCTTCAAGCAAGCTTTGACTTGTGTTGGTTTTGCCTTCAAAGGAAGAGTTGAGAACATCCATAATATGAGTAAAAAGATCGTGCTTGTAAAAAGACTTTGTATAGTATCCTTTTCTGGTTTTCATGAAATCGTTGACCCGCAGACCGATTCCCTCCCTGACAATATGTTTTGATACCATATAAACCGGATGTTCATCCATGGCTTTGTTTTCTTCCTGGAAAAAATCAGTAAGTTTTTCAGAAAAACGAGTACTTATTCCGCCGGATATCTGTATAACGGGAAGTATAATCTGTGAAAAATAAGTTGCCCACAAAGGACCGAGAGCTCTGGAATGTTTGTCCGAATCGGCAATATCCGGAGCCGGAACATATCCCACCACAAAACCTTCATCTATAAACTCTCCTTTATGCATCAAAGGAGCTTTGTCAGTTGAGATGTCACTTTCAAAGGATATCCTTGCGGAAATATCATTTTCCTGATCTTCCGCCAATAAAGTTTCCTCAAGATCTTCACTGTTATCTCTCACATAGTTTCTCACTATGTCATAAAGACGAGGAGAAACATATTTTTTAGGAGGCACTATGAGTGCCGGCTCAGCATAATCATCGACTCCGTCATCGGATTCTTCGGAAGGAAGAACCGCTGTTGTCGGCATTGCATCAACATAGTAATAAACCCAACGGGGTTTTGTGTTGTTTTTTGCTTTTATATGAGGCCCGTTCTGGTTGAAATAACCCAAAAAGACTCTGTCAACTTCACCGCTGTAGGGTGTTTCGTAATTTTCCTTTGACTCAACATTCCAAAAATTTTCTGTTTCATCATCAGTGTATTCACCGGTCCTGAACTCCAACCCTGAAGAAGATTCCTCTTTTCTGTTTTCATAAAGCTCGTTGACAGCCGCAGCTATTACATTTTGAACTTCAACATCTCCGGAAACAATTATATTCGGGCTCATCTGGCGCATCTTATCACGAAGCATCCGTGTCAATATTTTTGTTGCCTTTAAACTCCGGATTCTTTCGAGAAGAACAGCATTGTAAACAGGATTGGATGTTGTAGCTATTCCGGGTTGCAAAAAAACAAGTGCCGTCGCTGTTTCCCTAACACTGAACTCTATATTCTCTCTCTTAAAATAACCTTTGCCGTTTGTTGGAAAAACCGTCATCATTACAGGGGTGTTCATTTCAGTTTCTTCATAGTTTGTCCTGAGGATGAGAAGGGTAGTTCCCTTAGCATTCAGACGAACCCAGAATGTACCGTTAACCTCATCAACATTCTGAACTTTATTGTCAGGCCCGTAAAGCACCTGAAGATTTTCGTAATCAAGTATAAAATCCTCCGGAATGCTTACACGACCGTTATAAAACATTCTTGTGGAAATATATTTCATTCCGCCGAACTCTTCCATTTCATCAAGAGCATTTTTCGGCTCATTAAGGTTCTGAACACACCTTGCTTTGTAACATA
>JAWOGE010000049.1:0-10278 GCA_046497165.1 bacterium
ATTTTTCAAGTTCAAGAAACTCTTTAAGCTCATCAATTTTTCCCTCAATGAGCATTTTATGAATCTCTTTTATTTTATTTTTACCGGGAAGCTTTACCCTTGAAAAAACCATAAGCCTTTCCACGGCGACAGCAAATACAATTATGGATGAAAACAATATGGGATACATCATAAAACCACCTTTTTCTACAAACTCTATCATTTTTTCTCCTTTAAAACAGAAACATCAATTAACACCCTCAAATATAGTTAGGACAACCTAACTTGTCAAGCAAAAAAACCCTATTAATTCTAAGCTCCTTATTTTATTTTATTTTTAAATCAAACTCAAGTGTATCACATCAGAAAAACCAACAACTTAGGCCACTGATAGCTTCACAAATGTTTACAAAAAATCACAGATTATTTTTTCATGAGAAAGTTAGACCTGAATCGTTCGATTCTGAGTTAGAAAACATGGGAAAGAATTCTGATTCAGAAGGGTTACACAAAATCTGAGGTTCACCCGGAGGTTAATCGGCGATTTTTGTAAATCCTTATGAACAGAAAGCTTTTTCATTTTTCAATGAGAGAGTCGAACGATTCAGGTTAGACTATCCAGATAATAAAGGGGGATATCTATAAAAGATTCAAATTTTCAAATGCTTATCTGAGAAATCACGGTATGCTTTGAGAGCATCTTCCACATAAAAGAGTTTTTTTTCTTTTCCCCGTTTCCGTGTAGGGTTGAATATAACAGAAAAATCAGCACTCACAGGCTGAAAATCATAAACAGGTGTGGAGAGTTTTTTCATGATTCCCCCTGTCATGGTTTTAAGGGGAGGCAAAGTAATGAAGCGGTTTTTTTTTCGGGCAACAAATCTAAAGGCTGCCCACATTCCTGACCACATGGATTCGTTGTAACCCTCGACACCGGAAAGTTGCCCGGCAACTATTGAATTTTTCCGTTTTTTAAGAAAAAAATCTCCGTCAGCAATTTCCGGAGTGTTTATATAACTGTTTCTATGCATGGAGCCAAATCTCAGGAAATCTGCACTTTCAAACCCGGGAATAAGTCTGAAAACCTCTTTCTGTGCACCATATTTCAGCCTGGTCTGAAACCCCACCATGTTAAAAACAGAACGATCAATGTTTTCTGTCCTCAGTTGAAGAACAGCGTAAGGTCGAGGCTCAACATCAAACCCCACAGGCCTCATAGGTCCAAAAAGAAGTGTTTTTTCTCCGCGTTTCGCCATCTCTTCCACAGGCATACAGCGTTGAAAATATTTTTTTTCTTCGGGAACTTCTGAACTGACAGAATCTGCTTCCAGCAACGCATTGTAAAATTTTGTAAACTCTTTTTCGGTGAAAGGAACATTGAGAAAATCGGCCTCTCCTTTGCTGTAACGAGACCCCCAGAACATTTTTGACTCATCAAGACTTTCTCGACTTACAAGAGGAGCTATGGCATCATAAAAAGAGCAGTTTTTCCCGGCTATGGATTTCACCAGCGAATTTTCAGAAAGGGGCCCGGGAGCTATTATGTATCCATGTGCAGGAAACCTTTCAAAAAGTGTTTCCATATCCGGAATATTTTCTCCGAAAAACATCTCAATTTCATTAAAGCTGCTTATCTCTTTCAAAACAGATTCTGAAAAAAGATTTCTGTCAACTGCAAGACTTTTTCCGGCCGGAACACGGCATTTTTCAGCTATATTGAGAAGATGACACCCATTGTATTTCATCTCCTCCTTGAGCAGATATGCACCGGTTCCGGAATTTTCAGATTTAAACGAATTGCTGCACACTAGCTCAGCAGGTCCGGAATTGTTGTAAACATCCTCATTGATAAAATTCGGTTTTGAATCTATGAGATTTACAGAAATATTTCGAGAAGCCAGCTGCAGTGCTGCTTCACTGCCGGCAAGTCCAGCTCCCAGAATAGATATTTTCAAATACAAAACCCCGTTTTATTTAACTTTTTCTCCACAAACAGCACAATGCTTTCCAGAGTGCTTGTTTTCGACAATATATTCAGCTCCACATTTTTCACATTTTTCACCCTCAACAGGTTTGCTCCATGACTTGAATTTACACTTCGGATATCTGTTGCAACCGTAAAACAGTTTTCTCCTCCGTGTTTTCAGCTCAACCACCTTCCCGTCACAATCTTTCTCGGGGCAATCACATATGACCTTCTCTTCACGCTTTATGTAACGACATTTGGGAAAAGCACTGCATGCTGTAAATTCACCGTAACGACCGTTTTTAATTATGAGCTCACTTCCGCATTCGGGACATTTTTCACCTGTTTTTTTATCCTTTTTCACGGCATTTTTGTCTATATAGTATTTTCCATCATCTCTTTTTTCAACAGGTGCAGTAAAACGACATTCGGGAAAAGCATCACATGAAAGAAAAGCTTCATTTTCCCTTGACCATCTTATGATAAGTTTTTCTCCGCATTCAGGACATTTATCCTCAGCGTATATTTTGACCTTACCCTCTTTTTTAACATCCGCAAGGCTTTTGTCAATACGGTCATCAAATCCTTCATAAAAAGATTCCAGAACTTTTTTCCAGTTGATATCACCTTCCGCTATATTATCAAGCTTCTCTTCCATTTCAGCAGTAAATTTCACATTTATTATGTTGCGGAAATACTTCTGAAGAACTTGATTGACAACTTCCCCCAGTTCCGTCGCGGCAAGTTTTCTTTTTTCCACATAAACTATATATTTTCTGGATATTATCTGGTTTATTATTGCTGCGTAGGTGGACGGTCGGCCTATGCCTTTTTCTTCAAGAGCTTTCACGAGCGTACCTTCGGTATAGCGTGCCGGAGGTTTTGTGAAGTGTTGTGTCGGGTTGACAGAAATCACAGACATTTTAGTATCTTTTTCAAAACGGGGGATCAAATCGTCCTTTGTTTTTGAAGCATAAACTCTCAGAAAACCATCAAAATCAAGAGTTTTTCCGGAACGAACAAAAAGATACTTGCCACCGGCATCCGAAATATGCAGCGATGTTTTGTCAAAAACTGCCGATGTCATCTGAGATGATACGAAACGCCTCCATATTAAATTGTATATATTGAACTCTTCTCTGCTGAGATATGGTTTGACAGTTTCCGGTGTAAGCTCAACATCGGTGGGTCGTATGGCCTCATGAGCGTCCTGAGTTTTTCCTTTTTTATTACGGTAAAATTTCGGTTTGCCGGGCAAGTAGGGCTTTCCATATTTTTTTGAAATAAAAGAACGGGCATTTTTCAGAGCATCTTCAGAAACTCTGAACGAATCGGTTCTCATGTAAGTTATAAGACCGGTGACACCTCTGGATCCTATTTTTTTTCCTTCATAAAGAGACTGAGCTATTCGCATTATTTTGCGGGTATTGTAACTGAAACGCCCGGCGCCAGCCTGCTGAAGAAGAGATGTGTTGAAAGGCGGTTTGGGGTTCTCTCTAGTTTTTCGTTTTTTGACATCAGTAACAGAAAAACCGGTCATATCATCAGCAGATATCTCTTCTATCTCCTTTTTTATGGAGGTCGCCTGTTTTTCGTTTTCTATTTTAGCTTTTTTACCCTCAACTTTAGTGAGTTCGGCATCCATTTTTTCTTTGTTGTCTGAAAATTCCGCCGATATGCGCCAGTACTCCTCAGCTTTAAAAGCTCTTATCTTTTTTTCTCTGTCCACTACTATTTTAAGTGCCACAGATTGAACACGGCCGGCTGAAAGACCTTTTTTCACAGCTTTCCACAAAAACGGAGAAAGTTTATAACCAACCAGTCTGTCAAGTATTCGGCGAGCCTGCTGAGAGTTATAAAGCTGCTCATTTATTTCCGTATCATTTTCCAGTGCCTCAAGAACACCCCGCTTTGTAATCTCATTAAACAAAACCCGTCTTACATCCACACCCTTAAGCTCCGATGCTATATGCTGAGCTATGGCTTCACCTTCACGATCCGGGTCAGCGCCTATGTAGACAACCTCAGCTTTTTTAGCTTTGCTTTTTAGCTGATTTATGGTCTTTTTCTTACCGGGAATAATAACATATTCAGGTTCAAAACCGTTATCAATGTCAACTCCCATTGTTTTCCTGGGAAGATCTTTGACATGCCCCATAGATGCCTCGACATCAAATCCTTTCAAATAACCTTTAAGTGTCCGTGCTTTGGCCGGAGACTCAACAATCAGTAACTTCATAACAATACCCTCTTTCTGTAAATACGATATCCTGAACAATAAAGATACCGAATTATAAAATCACTGCGTTTAAAGATAGAGATAAAAACAGATAAGGCAACTTTTAAAATCAATTTCCTGTTAAGTACTTGATTTTTCGTGATTATGAATCAAAGACCTGATAATAAAGCACACACCCGTCACAACAAACGGGATACTGAGGTACTGGCCCATTGTAAGCATTGAACTTTCAAGAGTTTGATACTCCTTGACAAATTCAATGAAAAAGCGGAATGTGAAATAGATCGAAAGAAAAAGTCCGCTGAAAAGACCCGGAATTTTTCTGTCAGCTGTTTTTTTATCCACAATTATAAGAGTCAAAAGCACTATCAGACCCCCTAAAGCTTCATAAAGCTGTGAAGGATGCCTGACGGGCCAATAATCTATGAGGGATTGAATATCTCCGGAATCACAAACTCCGGCTGCGGCTCTGCGTGCAGTTTCAAAATCAGGAGGGTATCTGAGGAATTTAACCCCAAAACCGCTTTTTGCAACACGACCTACTATTTCCGAGTTAAAAAAATTACCTATACGAACAAACATGGCACCGGTTGCCGCCGCAAAAACAACAGAGTCTCCCACATGCATAAAACTCATGTGTGGAGCACTTTTCTTCTCTTTTCTCTTTCTGTTTTTTATTTTTCTTTTTTTATTGTAAGAGTAAACAAACCACATTGACACAATAAAAAGACCGGCGGCAGCACCGTGACTTGCAATTCCACCCTTGTATATTTTAAGAATTTCCAGAGGATTGCTCAGGTAATAATCTGGATCATAAAACAGACAGTGAACAAGTCGGGCTCCCACAATCACAGAAATAACAGCCTTTATGAGATAGTTTTCAGCAGTCTCTTTTTCAAACCCGTATTTCATAAGACGCTTTTGAAAAAAATGATACCCGAACAGTAAAGTCGCTCCAAAAAAGAGACCGTAGTAACGCAACTGAAGAGGTCCCAGTGTCATAATGGTAGGATTTAGATCCCAGACAAAAGATTCCATATTTTCTCCATTTTATTTTTATTATTTAAAAGGTTCTACTACAAAATAAAACTCTGCAGAAATAGTTGTCTTAAGAATCCCTGAAGGTGCAGAGTTCCCGGGATTTATAGTGAAGTATGATTTGGCTCCAAGCTGAAAATCAAGATTTTTCAAAGCTTTCTGCATTATCTGCTGACCATTGTAGGTGTAAAGCAAATCCATGGAAAGCTTCTCTTCTTTATTATTCAGCATAAGTTCGCCTATCCAGAAATCCCCTCTTTTTCTTTCTTCGTCAACATTATAAACGGTATCGTATATTTTTCCTATCTGCTCTTTTACATTTTCATCACTATCCTCATCAAATCCGACATATTTACAAGAACTTTCGGAAGATTCAATCTCATTTTCCGTACACTCAACCCATTCACCGACTTCGGAATCATAACGATACATGGAATCAATGTTCAGTTTACGGGCATAAAGCTCTGTTTTGAAACCGACAGTGGAAACATCCTCTGAGTTTTCCTCACCCTCAAGAACAAGTGAATCCGGTTTCTCCTCCACAACAAGAGAAAATTTACTGGCTGAAGCTGAATATATTTTATCGAGATATTTTTTATATTTGCTTATTTCACTGTTTCCTGAAAGCATTATACCCTTTGGAGGAGCTTCATACTCTATGTAAAAATAGGGAGATTTCATCGATTTTCTTTCATCAGAATCCGCAAGACAGTAAGATTTATAACCTCTGATCTGAAATTTTGTCAACCAGGGATTTCTGCTCACATAAGATTCATCAAAATTCATATCGCATATTGAAAAATCCACTGATAAAGTTTCGGAAGTTTTGTTGCCTTCAGCTCCATATTCCACTTTTACTGATTTGGAAACAACTTTCCCGTTGAGCATTTTCATAAGATCCTCAAAAGTAAGATAGCTGTTTTCATCCGCTTTGACAGTCAGCCCGAGAGGAGCACCCTCTTTACAACCTTCTGTCTCCGGAAAACTGGAGCAAAACTTCTCCTCCACCGCATTCATGCCGCTCTGTTGTTCCTCCAGCCCTGAGACAAGAGTATCCCATGCATCCATTGTCTGTTTCTTAAGAGTTTCATCCACATTTTCCAAAGCTTTTCCCACATCTATTTCATATATTCCGTCATCTGTCTCAACTTCTTGACCATCATCCGGATAGTTGTCACCCACAGCATCTTTCGCCGAAAAAGGATAGGGAACTATCACAGAGGCCGTAAAAAGTTCGGAACATGCCGTCATAAAAATCATAAAAATCAAAATTAAAACAAAAAAACAATTTTTTTCTTTAATTTTCAAAACTCACCTCCCATATCGAGGAGAACTTTCTCCATAATTGTATCAAGTATTTCATCTCCGTTCAGCACGGCTTCCGCTTTTCCCGTGTCAAATCCTATTCTATGCTCTTTAACCATCTGATAAGGATGCAGCACATAGGATCTTATCTGACTGCCGAAGTTTATTCCCATTTTCTGTTCTTCCTGCTCTTTCACTTGGTTGCGCTTTTTTTCCATCTCATGTTCATAAATTTTGGAACGAAGTATCTTCATTGCAGTAGCCCTGTTTTTGTGCTGTGAACGCTCCTGCTGACACTGAACTACTATTCCCGTGGGCTCATGAGTAATTCTTATGGCAGAATCCGTTGTATTAACATGCTGTCCTCCTGCTCCGCTTGCTCTGTAAGTATCCACTTTCAGATCACCATCGTCAATTTCCACATCAACAGAGTCGTCTATTTCAGGTGTTGCAAAAACACTGCAAAAAGATGTATGTCGTCTTTTGTTTGAGTCAAAGGGGGATATACGCACAAGACGATGGACCCCTGTCTCGGATTTAAGATATCCGAAAGCCATTCGACCGGAAATAAGCATCGTAATGCCTTTTATCCCGGAAGCATCATCACCGCTGACCTTATCAAGAATTTCAACAGAAAATCCTCTGCGTTCCGCCCAGCGGGTATACATGCGGGTAAGCATAACTGCCCAGTCCTGGGATTCTCGTCCTCCAGCTCCTGAATTTATGCTGAGAATGGCATTGTTTTTATCCATTTTGCCTCCAAGCATTCTCTGGAACTCCATATCTTTAAGAAGTACATTGACTTTTTTTCTGACTTTTTCAACCTCCTCGAGAGGAGCTTCTCCTTCTCCAGCCAGTTCCATAAGAACTTCATGATCCTCTATGCCCGTTTCCATGGAGTCAAAAATATTAACAGTTTCTTCCAGATCACTTTTTTCCCTGTTAAGGTCCGCCATCTTTTTCGCATCACTCCATACCGCAGAATCCTGAAGCTGTTTTTGTATTTCATCGATTCGTTTTTTATTTTTATCTATTTCAAGAAGGACCTTCATCTCATCTTTTTTTTTCTTGATTCTTTCTATTTCAGATTTCAATTCACCTATGTTCAGATCGTCATTCATGGTTGCTCCCAGTTTAAATTATCAAGATTGATTTTAACTCCGTATTTTTTAACTATATTATCCTTAAATTTTTCTATTTTATCACGACCTCTGTCATCTATCATATGATCTATTATAAGTGGGTAAGCTCGCTTAAAACTCAAAGGTCTGTCGTATGCATATCCGGATATTTCCACTATTGTATAATACCCGTCAGAATCATAAAAAGGCCCCAGAAGATCTCCCAGTCGGGCATTCATAACATCATTTTTCCACGCACCGTCCATTATGTCGGGACTGAAAAGACCCCAGTCACCATTATTTTCAGCCAGTTCAATATCATCGGAAAAACGGGCCGAAAACATTCTGAGTTCATTCCGCCTGTCCACCAACTGTTTTTTTATACGATAAGCATCATCTCTGTCTCTGACTCTTACAGCAGAAAGACGATAAAGTTTTTTTCTCACAAATTTATCCCTGTTTTCCATGTAATACTCTCTTATTTTTCTATCTGTGAGGGAGTATATCTCTGAATGAATCTTCTTTTTCATGTGTTCTATTACAAGTTTTTTTTTGTATTTTCTGAGTTTTTCTTCAACTTCAGGAAAATATTCAACACCCTCACGAAGACCTGTGTCATAAAGTATCTCCCTGTAGAGCCAGTTGTATAAGAAAATCTTTTTTGCATTCTCACTGTTTTCCACACTTTTCTGATTCAACCACATTTCATACTGTTCCCTGAACTTAGGAACAGTAACAATCTTATCCTTGAAAATAAAAACAATATTATCACTTTTTCCCGGAGCATCACAAGCTGTCTGAAAAAGAAAAACTGCAGATATTATAATAAAACATATCCTCATTAAATCCCCGTCATTTTTGCGTGAATCGTTCGATACCGAGTTAGAGAAAATGGGAAAGTCCTCTGATTCAGAAGAGTTTTTCATTTTTCAATTCAATAAGAGAGTCGAACGATTCAGGTTTTATTATACTTCAGCAGCAACATTTGACAAGAAAAAGAAAATTCCTTTCAAAATACAGTAAACATCACACCTGAATCGTTCGATTCTGAGTTAGAAAACATGGGAAAGAATTCTGATTCAGAAGAGTTGCACAAAATCTGAGGTTCACCCGAAGGTTAATCGGTGATTTTTGTAACTTCTTAAGAACAGAAGGCTTTTTCATTTTTCAATGAGAGAGTCGGACGATTCAGGTCACATTTTCTTGACAAATAAAATTGATCTTTTAAAATCATACTTAACAGATAGGCTTAACCTGCTTATAAATTAAAAAGGGAAAGGAAAAAAAGAGATGTCTTTGATAAAATGGAACGACAATTTCAGTGTAAATGTAGAAAAAATCGATAATCAGCACCGTAAACTGATATCCATGATAAATGAACTGAATGATAAAATGAGACAGGGAAAAGGAAAAGAAGTTCTGGAAAAAATCATATCAGATTTGATCAATTACACCGCAATACATTTTCAGACAGAAGAAAAACTTTTTGAAAAATTCAGATATCCCGAAACCGCTGTACACAAAAAAGAACATACTGACTTTGTCCGGAAAGTCTCAGATTTTCAGAAAAATTTTAAAGCTGGCAAATTAGGACTTTCCATTGATATAATGAGTTTTCTCAGCAGCTGGTTAAAAAACCATATCAAGGGGACTGACAAAAAATATTCCGAATTTTTTAAAGAAAAAGGAATTGAATAATTTATTCTCCGTACTTTTTTCCTCAAAATGAAACACAGGGCAAAACTAATTGACACCGATGGCTGTTCATGATATAATTCGTGCCTGTAGTTTTTTATAATATTAAAATTAAGGATTACGATAGTTATGTATGTGAAGAAAATAGAAGTTTCCATGTTTGATCTTATTGTCTGTCTTTCGGAAACAATAGATCTTGTTGATCCGGTATTGACATCTCATCACCGACAGGTTGCATACATCGCTTTCAAACTGGCCGAAGCATCCAGTGATTTTTCAGTGGAAGAACGAAATGATATGCTTACTGCCGGTGCACTTCATGACATAGGTGCACTTTCTTTGAATGAAAAGCTAAACGCGTTGGATTTTGAGGTCGAACAGAGTAAAATGACAAAACATGCCTTGCTCGGATATCTTTTACTTAAAAAATTCTATCCGTTAAAAAAAGTGGCTTCAATTATAAAATATCATCATACCAGATGGAACGAAGGTTCCGGTATGAAAGTAAACGGGGAAGAGGTCCCTCTTGGAAGTCATCTGATCCATCTCGCTGACAGAATCGCTGTTCTTGTGGACAAATCAAAACCTGTCCTTGAACAGGTTGACGGGATAGTCAGAAAAATAAGAAGGTGTTCCGGTAAAATGTTTAATCCGCGCTTGGTTGAGCTGTTCTGCGACATCTCCGTAAAAGAGCATTTCTGGTTTGACCTTATATCTCCCATTCTTGACTTTACTTTATCAAAAAGTGCAAAACTGCCCACTTTTATTCTGACTGAAAATGAGGTTATCAACCTCTCTCGGATTTTTTCTCATATAATCGATTTCAGAAGCAATTTCACTTCAACACACTCCAGCGGTGTAGCCGCCACAGCAATATCAATTGCTGCAATGATAGGCTTTTCCGATCAGGAAATAAAATTTATGCAGATAGCAGG
>JAWOGE010000146.1:0-2615 GCA_046497165.1 bacterium
CGAAAAAGTTCTTGAAATACAAAAATATTTAGCAAATTAAAATTATTTCCAATTCCGCCACCTCGCCCCGACCCTTTTCGAAACACGCTCAATTTTATAACCAAAGAAAAGTCCGATAAAAAACCGGATAAAAATACATGTGTTAAAACTTGACATCTTTAAGAATAAGTTGAGTAAAATAAATAAATTTGGATATTGACATCTCAATTAAACTTTGTACAATATGTCTGAGTGTAGTTGATTGAGGTTTAATGAAAAAGATATTTGGTCTGACATTAGTTTTTATTTCAACTTTATTTTTTGACGGACCTGTTCTTTGTGCTCATAATTCCGGTGGAGTCCATGTTTCATGTTGCTGTTCAACTGTTGCTGAAACTATTGATATTCCGCCATGTTGTGGCTCAAGATGCAGGGATTTGCGGCTTTTTGAAGGTTCCGATGCTATAGTTTCAAATAGAAATGAAATTGCAGTTCCCGATTTTTGCGATAACAATTTTTCACAATTTAATTTTATTGTTGACAATTTCAATCTTATAGATTTCAAGATATCCAGGCTTGTTCTGAGTGCTAAGCCCAGACCACCGGATAAACATAGACATCTTTCAGTAAATATTCTTATCTGTTGAGATTTTCTTGAAAAACCAAAGATGTTTTTTGTAAATTATTTATAAATTTTGGAGTTTAGTATGAAAAAGATAATATTTTCGATATTAGCAGTTTCACTTATGTTCGTTTTCACTGGAAATCTTTCAGCTGACGATAAAGGTGAACAGGCAGTTAATCAGTGTTCATGTGATTGTAGTTGTGATAATGGCTGCAAATGTAAAGAAGGTGAAGTTTGTAAATGTGAAAACTGTGAAAATAACTGCAAATGCAAATCTGAATGTAAAAAACATAAAGGTTCTTCTCAAAACGAATGCCCTTATAAAAAAAACAGACAACAATCAAAAAAAGGTTGTGGCTGTAAAAAATAGAAACTCTATTATCCATCTTTTTTGATATCTACATTATTATCATTATCACACTTTTTTCAGGGTATTATTATTCAGCCCAGACTGAGGCAAAGACAGTGGTGTCACTACCCATTTTGTTCTTCTGCGGAACTGTTTAACACAAATCCGTATACGAGTCCGCAAACAGAACATAAAGGGACATCTTTGCAGATGCAAATAATTATCTTTCAGAAAATAGTACCTCAAAAATTCCTTTGAAACAGAAATATTATTTGTATAATGAATTGGAAATATGTGGTTTTGGAGGGAAAGATGGGAAACAGAACAGCGGTTATCTACAAGACAAAGTACGGAAGTGCAAAGCAGTATGCACATTGGCTTATGGAAGAACTTAACGCAGATCTTTTTGAAAATTCAGAGTTTTCACCCTTGATGTTTAATGACTACGACAACATTATCTACGGCGGTTCACTTTATGCTGTCGGAATCCTGGGGATCTCTCTGATAAAGAATAACTTTGACAAGATCAGAGATAAAAATGTAATAGTTTTTTCTGTGGGTGCTTCTCCTGCTGAGGAAAAACCGATGAACGATGTAAAGAATAAAAACTTTACTGAAGAGATGAAAGAAAATGTGAAGTATTTTCATCTTCGCGGAGGGTTTGATTACAACAAGCTGAATATTATACACAAATTCCTGATGTGGATAATGAGAAAGATGATCGAAAGAAAGGCTCCCGAAGAAAGAACTGATGATGAAAAAGGTCTCCTTGACAGTTTTTCTCATCCGACTGATTTTAAGAAAAAGGAGAATATCAGACCGATAGTTGAGAGTGTGAAAAAATAAGTTTTTTCTATGAATTCAACCTCGAATTAAACTTATGTAAGGAGATTCCATGAAAAGAATAGTAATCATTGGAGGTGGGATTTCTGGGTTGACTGCGGGAATTTTTGCTCAGAAAAATGGTTTTGAAACTATTATCCTTGAAAAACATCATACAATGGGTGGGGAATGTACCGGTTGGGACAGACAGGGATATCATATTGATGGTTGTATTCACTGGTTGGTTGGCACAAAAGAAGGAACCCCCATGCGTCATCTCTGGGAGTCCGTCGGGGCTTTAGATGACATCGATATCTATCATCCTGAAAGCTTCCTTGCTTATGAACATCAAAATGTTACTGTAAACTTTTATCGTGATCTTGAGCGACTCAGATCAAGCTGGATTGAAATTTCACCTGATGACAGGGATGTAATTGAGAAATTTTGCAATACCATCAAAAAACTTCAGTCATTTCAGATGCATGTTGGCAAACCCATGGATATGATGAATATCATTGAAAAAATTAAATTTATGTTGTCAATGAAAGACATCGGTCCCATTATGCAGAAATACAGCAAGATCAGCATAAAAGAATTTGCAGGCAAATTTCAACACCCTGCACTTAGAGGTGCCAGAATGGCTCCTGTAAAAATCAAGTGGTTTATAGCATCTGTTGGTAATGCAACTTTTTTTCTGTAAATTTGTCAAACATATTGGGTTTGACACGAAAGGGAAGATATTTTGAATGGGAATCTGAAGTGTGAATCAAAACAACCTTTACCGATCTTTCTCCGGCGAGTTCCTCTCCATGTCTGTGTTCCATGCAGGAAGAAAAAAAC
>JAWOGE010000213.1:0-4182 GCA_046497165.1 bacterium
ATCCTTTAAAGCGGTGCCGGAATGGAAAACGGCAACATCCTTCATTTTTTGGACCTGCTCCAACCCGGCGATGGGCATGCCTTTTTCATAAGCGCCCGGGCGCCGGACATGTTGACCACGGGAAAAGTACTGTAATAGGACGAATGCTGTCCGATACGGGAACACTTCCCGAAGGTAAACTGGAAAAACTCAGAAAGTTCTGCAGAGACAACTCTCGTCCTTTTGAATATGCTTATCTTATAGATGCTCTCAAAGACGAGCAGTCTCAGGGTATAACAATTGATTCCGCAAGGGTTTTTTTTCAGACAGAAAAGCGGAAATATATTATAATAGATGCACCGGGACACATAGAGTTTCTCAAGAACATGATAAGCGGTGCTTCCAATGCCGAAGCTGCACTTCTTGTGATAGATGCAAACGAAGGTGTGCAGGAGAATTCCAGAAGACATGCTTACATGCTTTCCATGCTCGGTATAAGCCAGATAGGAGTTCTTGTCAGTAAGATGGATCTGGTTAATTATGATGAAAAATGTTACGGCAAAATTGTTTCGGAATTCTCAGATTTTCTTGAAGGTATCGGTATAAAACCGAAAACTTTTATTCCCGTCAGCGGTATGGCGGGTGATAATATAGCAGTGCAGAGTGAAAAAACGCCGTGGTACAGAGGAATGACAGTGGTTGAGCTGCTTGACAGTTTTCAGGAGGCTCCGCCTGTAGAGGACAAACCTTTCAGGATGCCGGTTCAGGATGTCTACCGCTTTTCACGCTACGGAGATTCCCGCAGAATAACAGCCGGGACGATAAATACCGGTTCCGTATCTCCCGGACAGGAGGTGGTTTTTCTTCCTTCCGGAAAGAGAAGCCGTGTGAAAACAATAGAAGATCTCAACGGGAAAAAAGATTCTGCAACTGCAGGCGAAGCAACCGGACTGACTCTCGAAGAGGAGATATACATAAGCCGGGGTGAGGTTGCAGCCCGGACAGATGAAAAGTTACCGGATGTTTCCAGAAGATTTCGCTGCAGCATTTTCTGGCTCGGTAAAGAGCCCATGGAGATGAAAAAAACTTATTTTTTGAAAATCGGTATGACCAGAGTGGAAGCAAAAATAGAAAAAATAGAGAAACTTATTGACGCTTCAACACTTGGTCCTCAGGACAAAAAAAACTGTATTGAAAAACATGATGTAGCTGAATGCATACTTCTTACCCAGAGTTCCGTGGCTTTTGATGTGGCCGGGGAAGATTCTCTTTCAGCCCGTTTTGTTATTGTAGATGAGTATGAAATAAAAGGTGGCGGAATAATAACCGAAAAACTTGCCGATAAGCATGAATCCCTGCGCAGAAATATAATGCTCAGGAACTACAAATGGGCCAAAGGGCAGGTTTCCAAAATAGAACGGGCGGAACACTACAGTCAAAAACCCACACTCATTCTTATAACAGGAGAAGAAGATACCGGTAAAAAACCTCTTGCCCGTGCTCTTGAAACGCGTCTTTTTGCGGAGGGCAAAAAAATCTATTTTATGGGAATAGCAAATGTCCTTTACGGTGTGGATGCCGATATAACCAACATCGACAAAAAAAATTCCGAGCATGTGCGACGGCTTGCCGAAGTTGCGAATCTGATGCTTGATGCCGGACTGATTCTTGTTGTCACAGCCATAGAGTTGACGAAGGAGGATCTCGAAGTAATAAGAACCACAGTTGACCATGAAGATATTGAAGTGGTATGGACAGGAGACAATGTAACCACCGACATCCCCGTCGATATACATATTGAAAATCCATCTGCTGAACCGGAACAGTCGGTTGACAGAATAAAGAAAAAACTTCAGGACAGAGGGGTTATCCTCAGAATATGGGAGAGATAAAATGAATTTCGACGAAAAAACATTGAAAACAGTCATAGAAACTGCAATTTCTGCCGGAAAAGTCATAATTGATATATATGAAGACCCTGAATCCGATTTTTCTGTTGAAAAAAAGGCCGATAATTCACCGTTAACCATTGCAGATAAAAAAGCACATGAAATAATAGACAGAAAACTCAGAGAAGCATTTCCAAACATTCCTGTAATGAGTGAAGAGGGTGTTGATATTCCTTATGAAAAACGTTGCGAATGGGAATCATACTGGTGTGTGGACCCCCTTGACGGAACAAAGGAGTTCATAAAGAAAAACGGAGAGTTTACGGTAAATATAGCTCTCATAAAATCCAATTTTCCTGTCATGGGCGTAATCTACATCCCGGTTAAAGACAGGCTCTATTTTACTTCTTCCGATGGTTCACCCTGCAGATGTGATACAGCTTCCGAACTTAACAATCCTCTGGATTCTGCAGAAAAGATAAATGCCGGAAGAACGGGAAAAAATATTCGTGTAATGGTGAGTCGTTCTCATATTTCAGAGGATACCTGCCGTTACATAGAAGTTCTTTCAGAAGATTACGACGATGTTTCAATGATATCAGCGGGAAGTTCTCTGAAATTCTGTCTGATAGCTGAAGGTTCTGCGGATGTTTATCCTCGTTTCGGCCCCACCATGGAGTGGGACACAGCTGCGGGACATGCCATTGTGTCGGCTGCCGGAAAAAAAGTCATCATCAGAGACAGCGATGAAATTTTGACCTATAACAAGAAAAATCTGCGTAATCCGCATTTTATTGTCAGATAAAAAATTATAGAAAAGTAATTCGGAGTTGCAACTATGTGTTTGTGGAATATATATAACTCAAGTTTCGCACATGAAAAATAGAGGAGGGCTTTTGTGAAAATTTATGTTGATGCGGACGGTTGTCCTGCAGCAATAATTGAGATTCTTTCAAAAGCGGTTTTCAGAAAGCAAATATATATGGTGCTTGTTGCAAATCATCTTAAAAAGGGGAACTGGTCAGATTTTGTAAGCTCTGTGGTTGTTCCTGAGGGGCCCGATGTTGCAGATGACAGAATTATAGAACTTATGAGCAAAGGTGATCTGGTAATTACTACTGACATCCCCCTTGCTTCAAGAGTTGTGGAAAAAAGGGGATTTGCTCTCAATCCGAGAGGTGAGCTTTATACAGAAGAAAACATTGCTCAAAAACTTTCAGTTAGAAATTTTATGGATGAGCTAAGAGGCACCGGAGTTGATACTGGGGGGCCATCCTCATTTTCAAACAAACATAAACAGGCATTTTCCCATGCACTTGACAGATTTCTGGCTAAGTCGCATAATTCAGATTCATAAAATAATTGAGACCGTTCTGCAAATCCTCAAATCCTCACAATCCCGGCCAATCCCGGTTCAGACAATTATTCGGGGAATTTCGATTCCTGCAATTCGTAGCGGCGTAGCGTGCTATGCCGTTTGTAAGGGCGAAAAATCTTTCGCCCTTACAATTTTCGACGCAATAGGTTATGTTAGACTCACGCCGTGCGTTTCTAAGATAAAAAATCAAACGCCCCAGATTTTAAATTTCATTCCATCAAATCGGGTTGTTTCGGTAAAAAGCTTCTTCCGCCAGTCGGTTTTTTCGTCTCTATCAAAGATAACTATATGATTTTCATCTGATTTTGTTCTTTTTGCATATTCGGCTGTCTGCTCGAGGGCTGTCTGTTTCAGCTTCTCAAAGTTGTCTTTTTCTCTTAAAACTTTCAGCTCGACAACTACGCGGAATTCGTTTTTTTCATCATCCCACCATTTCATCAAAAGGTCGGTTCTTTTTCTTCCCAGTCCGTATTCCCGGTAAACATAGCCGTTTCCATTGGAAACTCTCTGCAGAAATGCCTGAAATACAAGGTGAGGAGCCGCCTCTTCATAGCCGGATATGTGGCTTGCCCAGATCTCGGAATTTTCCCTCCAGAAATCTGTGAACATGTTGAAAAGCTTTTCTGTGTCAAGCTTTCCACCCTCTTTGAGCCATTCGGGACGGAATCTTACAAGAAAATCATCCTGTCTTGATTCATTCAGCTCTCTCGGAACTATTTCCATATAGATTTTATTTGCTATTTCAAGGCCGTGAGGTGTCATTTTTATGAGCCCCAGATCGATGCAGTACTGTTTGTCATCGTTGTGAATCTGAGCCATCTCATTTTTTATCATGGGAAGAACAACCCGTCTAACTCTGTCCTCTTTGAGTTTATCGGCAAGCTGATCAAGATGTGTCGCCCGTGAAACTGTCACCCTGTTTACGGCTGTTTCTGT
>JAWOGE010000306.1:0-13481 GCA_046497165.1 bacterium
GGATCATCTCCTCGACCGCACCGGCGGTGAAATCTGAAATGACTCGGTCGATCGGGTTGCCCCAGCTGGAGATGTTTTATGAGTGGAATGACCTATAAAGATTCGGGAGTTGACACTGCTGAAGGCGGTCGTGTTGTGGAGCGTATAAAAAACTCTGTAAAAAGCACTTTTCGTCCGGAAGTAATGAATGGAATAGGTGGATTTTCGTCAATGGTAAAAATTCCTGAGGGATACAGAAGACCTGTTCTGGTAAGCGGAACCGATGGTGTGGGAACAAAATTGAAGCTTGCCTTTATGGCGAACAGATATGACAGTGTGGGAATCGACCTTGTTGCGATGTGTTTTAATGACATTGTTGTTTCAGGAGCCGAGCCGCTTTACTTTCTGGATTATTTTGCCACCGGAAAGTTGGATGCCGATGTTACAGCTTCTGTTGTGGAGGGAGTTGCCGAAGGATGCAGACAGTGCGGTGCTGCACTTGTGGGTGGAGAAACTGCTGAGATGCCGGGTTTTTATAAAGATAATGAATTTGACATAGCGGGATTCGGAGTCGGTGTTGTTGAGCAGGATAAAATAATAGACGGATCATCCATAAAAGCTGGAGATGTTCTTGTGGGAATCCCTTCCAGCGGAATTCATTCAAACGGATACTCTCTTGTTCGTCGTATCCTTTTTGATGTGTGCGGATTAAAAACAGACAGCCGGATTCCTGATCTTGGTAAAACAGTTGCAGAGGAATTTCTGACGCCTACTTTTATCTATGCGGATAAAGTTGCAGACATTTGTCGTAATTTTGAGGTTAAAGGGATGGTTCATATTACCGGAGGCGGATTTTTTGAAAATATTCCGAGAGTTTTGCCGGAAGGAACAGGAGCGTTAATCAACGGTAATTTTGAAATACCGCCTGTTTTTAAGTTTCTTAAAGAATCAGGAAAAGTTGAAGAAAGGGAGATGTTTTCAACTTTTAACTGTGGATTTGGTTTTATCTGTGTCTTATCCGAAGCTGAAGCTGAAGTTGCTTCAAAAAAGTGTGACGGAGAAATTCTCGGAATCGTATGCAGTTCTCCGGATGGAGATGTTTCATTTGCAAAAAAATATTTTTGAGGAGTTGTCATGATAAGAATATTGGCTTTAATCACCGCTATATTATTGATTTTTTCAGCATGTGATGAAAAAAACTCATCCGAATCAACTGAAAAAAAGTCTGTAAAAAAAGAGGAGTTAAAAGAAGCTCTTAAAAACATAGACAAAGAACTTTCTGAAGAGATTGCCGTAGGTAGTTTTGCAAAAGGGGCTGATTTGACCGGAATAACTCTTAAAAACATGGAAAATGAAAAAACCGTTTCTTTTTCAGATTTCAAAGGAAAAAAAGTTCTTGTTGATTTTTGGTCAAGCTGGTGCATACCCTGTATAGAGATGTTTCCGGCACTTAACAGACTTAAAAAAGATTTTGAAGATACAGACAAAGGTGTTAGAGTGCTCTCTGTAAATCTTGACCCCATAAAATCCAAAGCTCTGGAAATTATGAAAAAAAACGATGTTGAATTCACCGTTTTAAAAGGACCCGCTTCACTTGTCAGCGGGGGAATGCTTTTGCCCAATACTGTTGTTGTCGATGAAAAAGGTCGGGTTGTACATCAGGTGAATGGAAAACATACTTACGGTGAAATGAAAAAAATGCTGGGTATAAGGGAGGAGTGAAAATGAAAAACATTTTTTTTATGTTTATGATTTTTGTGGTAACGGCAGTCTCGTGTGCATCTGCTGGTGAAAAAGCTTCAAAAGAGAAGCGTGAAGAGAGAAAAAAACTTCTTGAAGGAGCTTCAGAAAGTGCGGAGAAGCTGGAAAAAGGCAAAGAAGCACTTTTTAATGGAAAGTTTTCTGAAGCTTTGTCTCTTCTTGAAGATTGCTCAGCAAAGAAAGCGATCTTTTTTATCGGATTGGCCCATATGAATCTTGAACAGTATGAAAAAGCGGAAAAAGCACTTGAAAAAAGTGTTGAAAAAAAAGTTTATGAGATAGAATCCATGTATAATTTGGGACTTATATTTCATAAAAGAAACGAGAGTGAAAAGGCTGTTCAGCAGATGAAGAAAGTTCTTGAAAAGAGATCGGATCATCATGGAGCTTTATATTTTATGGCTTCACGGCATTACAGTGACGAAAACTACGAGGAAGCTGAAAATCTTTTCATGAAAATTGTGGAAGAACGCGAAGAAAAAACAGCGGCATGGGAAGGATTGTTTTACACATATATTGCTCAGGATAATTATTCGGAAGCATGGAAGCTTCGGTCCCGTCTTACTGATTCGGAGCCTGAAATTATTATAGAGCTCATTAAAACCGGTTTTAAAACAGAAAAATTTGAAGATATAGCTGAATTTCTTGATATCTGTTCTGAAAACAAACTGCTTCCTGTGGATGTCATAGATTCTTTTCGTATAACTCTTACAGGAGCCGAGGAGGGAATTTACGCCGCTTTTGAAAGTGCCGGTGAAAAAAACATCTCTTCCGCAATTTTGGCTTATATAGGAGAAGCGAACTATCCTGTTCTTTTTAAATCGAAACCGGAGGATAAAGTTTTGCTGATTTGCAGCAGGGAAAATAAAATAGAATTGACAATAGAAAAAGACGGCGTAAAATTTGGTAGTGAAAAAAAGCTTATGGATTACGAAAGTATTGATGAGACGGTTAAAGAGGTCTGCGAAAAACACTGAAATCAGGAAAATAATTGAAATCTGATACCAGTTAAATACAATTGTGGCTGGGTTAAACCAATTTGGAGGATTTATGTCAAAAAAAAGAAACAGTCGTATTGTCGAGGACAAACGCGAAAAAGATGATGTTATTGTACGGGATCGAAGAAGGAATCCCCGGGTATCTGAAGAGGTCGAAGTGGATTTTGAAGTTTCAATGGAAGGCCCGCATAACTTTTTCAACGGATTCACTCAGGATATAAGTCGGGGTGGTGTGTTTCTCGCCACTCATCAGATATATCCCATAGGTACGGAAATAAAAATGAGCTTCACACTGGAAAATCGCCGGATAGATGTGGAAACGGTTGTGAAATGGGTAAAGGAACCTGACAGTGTGGCCGAAGATGACTCCCCCGGCATGGGATTGCAATTTAAAGATCTTGACAAAGAAGACAAGTCTTTTATCGACAACTTTATTAAAAGAAAAGAGCCCATGTTTATGGATGTTGACTGATGTTGCCACGAAATTTCATTGCAGCTTTTTTTTTTGAAAAGCCGGAATTTTTTTTATGTTAAGGCTGTTTATCAGCTTGATTTGTGTTTTATGGAGGGTTGTAAATGAGTGCTTCTCAAATGGTGGAGATTGTAAAATCGTACGGAGTTGCCGGGATAGATGTTATTGAAATAGTAGAAAAGTCCACATGGGCTGTTAATGTTACTCTTTTTATACTTCTTATAATATCCATCGCTTCCTGGGGGATTATAATATTTAAAATTACACAGCTTAAGAAGGCAAAAGAGATGACAAGTCAGTTTGCACGCATAATGACCGGTAATTACAACTATCCCGATATCTATCAGAGCAGCAATCGTCTTGCTCACAGTCCGGCAGCTTCGGTTTTTAGAAAAGGTTACGAAGAGCTTGAGGAGATAAGAAAAGATTCGGAACGCGATTTAAATCCGGAAACCATGGATCTTTGTATGAATAACATAGAAAGAGCAATGAAAAAAGAGGGTTCTGCAAACATTGCCAGGCTGGAAAACTGGTTGTCTTTTCTTGCGATAACATCGACAATAAGTCCTTTCCTCGGGCTTTTTGGAACAGTATGGGGAATAATGAACGCTTTTGATATTATCGGAAAAACAGGTTCGGCAACTCTCGGAACCATAGCACCCTCTCTTTCCGAGGCACTTATAACAACAGCTTTTGGTCTGGTGGCCGCCATACCCGCTGTTGTGGCTTTCAATCTTTTCAGCAGTTCTATAACAAAAAGAGAAGGGGAGGCTGTGGAAGTTATGTCTGATTTTCTAAACTATGTGAGCAGGAGATACGGCCAGTGAGTTTTTTCAGAGAAGATTCAGGAATAAGAAACAGGGTTAAAGCCACTGTAAATATAACTCCCATGGTTGATATAGTTTTTGTTCTTCTGATTATTTTTATGGTGGCGGCTCCCATGATAGAGCAGGGTGTTGACCTTGATCTTCCGGAAACAGAAACTGTTCCCATTGAAAGCCCCAAAGACAAGTTTATTCTTCGGATTATAAAAGGTCGCGAAAAAAACGAAAAGAAGATATTTATTCATAAAACAGAGGTTCCTCTCAAAGAACTTGAGAACAAGTTGAAACACAATAAAAAGTTGCAGCAGAGTAAGGAGTTGTTTCTTTATGCCAGCAAAGATATAAGCTATGGGTTTGTTGTGCGGGTCATGGCCATAATTAAAAAGGCTAAAATACCGAATATTTCTCTTGTAACGGAGCCACTTGAAGAGTTGCCATGAGCATTGAACAGTTTGTCAGAGGAGACAATGAGCTTCAAAAAATCAAGAAATTTTTGATATTTTCGGCTTTGGCTCATATTCTTTTTTTTGTCGGAGGTTCTGTTTTCGGCTCTCTGTTTGATTTCCAGGATAAAATGGAGTTTGATTCAGTTCAGGCTAAACTTGTAAAATTCGGAAAAGAGAGAGACGAAAAACTTCTTCCCCGTATAACAAAAAAAGAGGAGCCCATTGTAAAAAAAGATATGGATCAGAAGGGAAATACACTGAAAAAAGAAAAAGTTACAGAAAAAAAACCCAAACCGGTGAAAAAAAAGCCAGAAAAAAAACAATCCCTTGACGACCTCCTTTCCGGAGCTATGAAAGATATAAAAAAAGATGCACGAGCAGAGGTTTCAGATGAAGGCTCGAAAGATGGTGTAGATGACGGCGATGTTACGGATGCAGCCCTTAAAATAAAGGGGAATCTGTATATAAGAAAAATAAGCAATATCATTCGTAAAAACTGGAAAATCCCCGGAATTATTTCGAGAGACGAACTTTATGAGTTAAATGCGGAGGTTTATTTTAGAATTACATATTCGGGCGATATTTACGATATATCCATTACCGGAAAATCAGGGAACAATATATTTGACAGTTCGGTAATAAAAGCTATAAAAAAGACAGGTAACCTGCCATTGCCTGAAGACAGAAAACTGCGAAAACTTGTGCTACGGGAGGGATTACAATGGATATTCAAACCAAGACACTGATATTATTTGCTTTTATTTTGTTTTCATATTTTTCTTTGATAGCACAGCTCAAAGGGGAGATAACACAGGAAAATATAGAAGATTTTCCTGTGGCTGTGCAGACAATTAATGCTGAAAGCAAGGATTTGTCTGATTTAACAAAAGACCTGTCAAAGGTTTTGAAAAGAGATCTTCAGTTGAGTGATTTTTTTAATGTTCTTGATTCCAGGTCTTTTCTTGAAAAGCCGGAAGAAACAGCAAAAAAAATTGATTTTAAAAAATGGCTTCAGGTCGGTGCCAACGGTCTTGTTTCCGGTTCTTTGAAAAAAGGTGAAAAAGGGCAGATGGAACTTTCTCTGAGCTATCATGATGTTCCTGATAACAAGGAGAAACTGCAGAAAAAATACGGTGTCAATAAAAAAACTGCAAGAAAAGCTGCACATCGTTTTGTTTATGAACTTGTTTATTTTCTTGCCGGAGAAAAGTTGAAATTCCTATCTTCAAAAATAACTTTCATAGAAAAATCTTCGGAAAAATATCACCTTACGGTTATTGATTTTGATGGTGCCAATAGAAAAGTACTGTTTTCAAGCAGCGAAATAATTATATTACCTGAATGGTCCAAAGATGGTCGCTATATATATTACACCAGTTATGCCGGTGACAATCCAAATCTCTGGCGCATTACCGTAAAAACGGGCAAGCGGGAGCTTATTTCAAATCATAAGGGATTAAATACCTCCGCTACGGCACACCCCAGTGAAGAAAAAATAGCTTTAAGACTCAGTAAAGACGGTACTTCTGAAATATACACCATGAATGTCAAAACAAAAAAACTCAAGCGAATGACAACCAATTTTTCAATTGACACAGCTCCGTCATATTCTCCTGATGGGAAGGAGATAGCTTTTGTTTCCAACAGATCAGGTAATCCGCATATCTATCGCCTTTTCACAGACAATCCCAGCCGTGTTGAGCGATTGACTTCCCAGGGCAATTATAATCAGGATCCTGATTACAGTCCCGATGGAAGATATATAGCTTTTACCGGCAGAGATGAAAAATATATGTTTGATGTTTTTCTGTTTGACACTGAAACCCGTTCTATTTCGCGTGTAACTCAGAATCAGGGAAAAAACGAAACACCTTCTTTTTCACCCGACGGAAGACTTCTGGTTTTTTCTTCGGACAGAACAGGGAGGGAAGATTTGTATATATCCAATAAAGATGGAGATATTCAACTTAGAATATATAGAGGAAAAAACAGGTCTATTATGCCGAGCTGGTCACCGGAAATTATAATGGCGGAATAACAGATAAATCAGGAGGGTCCAATGAACAAAAAATTACTAACACTTTTATTGTTGTTTTTTATCGGGATATCTTTCTCCGGATGTGCCAAACCTCCCAAAGAGGAAAGAGCAATGGCGGAAAAAGCATTCAGACAGGCAGCTGTAGGAAGAGATTGCGACAGAGAGAACTACCTTGCCGCAGAGGAACTTCTTAAAAAAGCCCGGGAGTCTTGGAACAATAAGAACTATAAAGAGTCCAAAAAGCTTTTTGAAGCGGTTAAGGAAAAAAGTGATGCTGTTGTGGAGTATTACCGGACCCATCCAGATGAATGTTTGCCGCAGGAGGAGGAGGAGGAAACTGACAAAATAGAGGAAGAAGTTCCTGAAGTTCTTGATCCTGTTGAAGATCCGGATATGGTTTTTCCCGTTATTCATTTTGAGTTTGACAGACATGAGATTCGGGCGGAAGATGAATCAAAGCTTGATGATATGGCCCAGTGGATGAAAAATTTTCCCGAAGTTTCAATACGGGTGGAAGGTCACACCGACGAAAGGGGAAGTGTTGATTACAATATGGCTCTCGGAGAAAAAAGAGCTCTTGCTGTTTTAAATGCTCTTGTTCAGAGAGGTATCGATAAAGAACGGCTGAGTATAATTTCATACGGAGAAGAGCGCCCCGTTGATACAAGAAGCAACGAAGACGCCTGGTTTGAAAACAGAAGAGCAGAGTTCAAACGGATGAACTGATTTTAATTTATCTGACCGGAAGATGATTTGACAATGAAAAAGGAAAATGCATGAAATTCAATTACAAAAGTATTTTGATATGGCTTGGTCTTATAACTATAGTTTTTGTACTTGTAAATATTTCTCAGCTTACCGGGGATTCAGAAGTCAGAGAGTTGGGTAACACTGAGTTCAGGAATTTGGTCAAGGAAGGGAAGATCCAAAGTCTCAGTATAAAAGGCCTTGATTATGAGGGCAAGTTGCAGAGCGGAGAAGATTTTCGTCTGGCAGGCCCTGCAGGTGAAAGAACACTTGAATTTCTCGCCGAACACGATGTTCCCACGAAGTATAAAAAGCCCGATGACAACACTTTTTTGCAGACTCTTCTTGCTTCATGGCTCCCCATGATAATTCTTATTATATTCTTCGTCTTTTTTATGAGACAACTCAGAGGTGGTGGGAACAAGGCTTTTTCTTTCGGAAAAAGTCAGCATAGAAAAATTTCTAAAGATGAAAACCAGATTACTTTTGAAGATGTTGCCGGTGTTGACGAAGCCAAAGAGGATCTTCAGGAGATTGTTGAATTTTTGAAAAGTCCTGACAAATTTACCAGAATGGGTGCTAAAATACCGAGAGGAGTTCTTCTTGTAGGTGCACCGGGAACCGGAAAGACACTTCTTGCGAAAGCGGTGGCAGGCGAAGCTGACGCACCGTTTTTTTCAATAAGCGGTTCGGATTTTGTAGAGATGTTTGTGGGTGTGGGAGCCAGCAGGGTTCGAAATCTTTTTGAACAGGCAAAATCAGAGGCTCCGTGTATAATTTTTATGGATGAAATAGATGCTGTGGGTCGTCAACGGGGTGCAGGTCTTGGTGGAGGACATGACGAGAGAGAACAGACTCTGAATCAGCTTCTCGTGGAGCTTGACGGTTTCGGGTCGGATTCAGGAGTTATAGTAATGTCGGCAACAAACAGACCGGATGTTCTTGATCCTGCACTTCTGCGTCCGGGGCGTTTTGACAGAAACATAAATGTTCCCATGCCGGACATTAACGGTCGTAAAAAGATACTGGAGATTCATGCCCGCAATAAAAAGGTTGAAAAGGGAATAGATTTTGAGTCCATAGCTAAAGGAACTCCCGGTTTTTCAGGTGCTTCTCTTGAAAATCTGCTTAACGAATCTGCTCTTGTCGCCGCAAGAAAAGACAAAGATGCAATAGGTGAGGTGGATATGGAAGAGGCAAAGGATAAACTTCTCATGGGCAAAGAGCGGAGAAGCATGGTCCTTTCCGATGACGAAAAGAGAGAGACCGCTTTTCATGAGGCGGGTCACACTGTTGCCGGGTATTATGCCGGAGGAGAAGATGTGTTTCATAAAGTATCCATAATTCCCCGGGGAAAAGCACTTGGAGTCACGCAGTATCTTCCTGAAAGAGACAAATATAATCATCATCGCGGGGAACTTTTATCAAAAATTCGCATGCTTATGGGGGGCAGATGTGCCGAAGAGCTTTTTCTCGAAAAGATAACAACAGGTGCGGAAAATGATATACAGAGGGCCACAGAGCTGGCTCGGAACATGGTTACGCACTGGGGTATGAGCGAAAGACTCGGACCCATTCATTACGGTGAAAATCAGGAAAGAGTATTTCTCGGCCGGGAACTGGGTAAACGAACTCAGGTCAGCGAATATACTTCGCGTATTATTGACGAAGAGGTCAAAAAAATTGTAGAGGAAGCTTATGTTGAAACAAAGGAAATACTTGTTGAACATGCTACGCTTCTCAAAGCCATAGTTGATGAGCTTATGGAAAGGGAAACTCTTGATAAATCTGATATTGTAGCAATATTCGAAGAGTTTGAAGACGAAAATATAGTGGATAAACTCAAAGTGGATAACATGGAAAATTCAGAAGAAGACAGTTCTTCTGAAAACAATGCGGATACAGATGAAGATAAATAGTTTCAGTCTGTTTTATTCCTGTTTCATTGTTCTTATTTTTTTTCTTTCCTGTGCGGAGATTCCCGTGCCGGGAATAGCCGTTCCTGAAAATGCTGTATGGGAAGAAGCTAATGTTGTCAGGAACAAAGATATGGCATCTTTCAGGGCAAAGGGAGAGATGACTTTCTGGGTTGACGGGTCCAAATTCAGCGGTGATTATGAGATATTTTCAAGAGATAAGGAAGACTGGAGAATAAATATACACGGACCTTTCAATATGCTTGTTGCTGTCATGATAATAAACGGAGAGACGGCACATGTTTTTCATGACGATAAATGGGATACAAAACCCTGGAAATATATCTCCAGAGAAACTTTCGGTGTGAGTGTTTCAAAAAAAGTTCTTTCTGCAATGTTGGGCGGAGCTTACACCATATCTGGAGAATGCACAGTTGTGGAAACCGGTACAGTGTGTCGGGAAAACGACACTTTTTATCGTTTTGATGGTAAACTTCGTGAAATCAGAGCACCGGGTTTTTATGTTGTTTTTCGCGACGGACGCTGGACCGGTGTCAGAAATGGTCGGAGGGTTTTTGTTTTCAAAAATTTTGAGACAATTTTTCAGCAAAACTTTGATAACTATATTTTTGAACGCCCCGATAAAGAAGAAACAGATATCTTTGAAAACATATGACTCTTTATTTCCGGTGTTTTCAATGAGAGAGCCGGACGATTCAGGTTATAGGTGTCTCCAATAAAATTTTGATACATCTCCTGTTTTATGATATATTCACATAAACTGCCGTGGGAGCACAACAAAATGAGGCTAATCTTTTTTTTATCTGTATTTCTGTTTGTGCTGTGTGCTTTTTCGTTTCAGTTGGTTGCTGAAACTGAAGTAAAAGATTCCATAGTTGTATGGCGAATTGAGCCTAAAACAGGAGTAAGCGAAAAAGAAGCCGATACCATAAGTGAAATGGTCACTGCTGAAGTGGGCAGGATTTCAGGCAGAAGCATAATAAGTGAAAATGAAATGAAGACTCTTTTAACGGGTGAGGAGATAAAATTTCAGTGCGGGGCCGGAGATTCCGCCTGTGTTGCTGAAATAGGTGCGGCTCTCGGGGCTCCTGAATCCATCACGGGAACTATTTCAAAAATGGGTCAATATTGGATTCTGACACTTCAGAGAATCAATGTCAGAAATGTTGAGGTTGTTTCAAGGTATGAAAAAAAGATAAGAGGAGATGAGAATCTTCTCATTGAAAGTATTGCTCCTGCTGTCAGACATCTTTTCGATGTTGCTGAAAAATCTATCTCTGAAACTGCTTTTTCGCAGAAATCAGAAGAGCCTGAAATCAAAGAAAAAAACACCTTCAACATGAAAAAGCCCGGAAAACTTTCAAAAGTAGGAAAAATAGGAATAGGTCTCATGAGCGGAGGTGCCGCCATTCTGATTTTCGGAGGTGTTTCGCACTGGAAAACCGGAGTTGAAAAAAAGGCTTATCAAGATGGAAAAACAGACGGAGACATCTCCTCTTACAATAAATGGAGGGCTGTTTCCATAACATCCTATTCTGCCGGAGCTTTAACCCTGAGTGCCGGAACGGCTATGCTTGTTTTTGACATTGTTATTGATTCTCCTGTTAAAACCTCGCTCATCCCCACAAAAAACGGAGCTTATTTTTCAGTGAGATGGAGGTTTTAAAATGAAACTCTTCTTTATTTCAGTTTTTTTTCTCCTCCTTATTTCATGTGGTGCTTTTTCACTTGAAAAAATGGGAAACGAAGGGCAGGAGTGTTTTAATGACGGAAGCTGTCACTCTTCTTTCACCTGTAAAAACGGAATATGTGTTGATGATGTTTCCAACGGAGAAAAAATCGACAGTGAAGAAACTGACGGTGACGATGAAAATTTAAACTTCGATGATTCGGTGGAAAATGATAACACCCGGCCCGATGAAGATACCGCTGCAGATGAAGAGTTGCTGTGCAACCGGGGAGAGCTCTGCTGGGATATTGTTCCCACACAGCAGAAAAGATGTTTCAATGAATCAGGAACCACGAAATGTGATGAAGTGACAAGTGAATACTATGGACAGGACGGGCTTTACGCCGATACTTCAAACAGAGGTTTTGAAAACATAAAAATCGGTGACATATTCTTTGTTTTTGATAACATAACTGAGCTGTTATGGTATAAAACCGCAAGTGAAAAAGAGTTGAATCATCAGGAAGCTAAAGAGTTCTGCCAAATACTCAACAGCAATATGGTTGCTGAAAAAACAAACTGGAGATTGCCCTATTTCCATGAAATGGTATCCATTGTCAACTTTGATGAAAGCTTTGACCCTCTCGTTGACGGGTTCTACTTTCCCTTTATAGAAAAAGAAAAATACTGGACTTTGACAAATCTTGCCGGTGGAAACTATTTTTATGTCGATTTTTCAGGGGATTCTCAATTTTATGCTGAAAATGAAAAAACATCGACCAATTACGCTATATGCGTAAGTTCCGACTATATCTATGATCCTCAGTCCAATTTCAAACGCTTTGAGGAGACAAATTTCAACGGAGATACTGTTGTGGAAGACAAACTTACGGGACTGATGTGGCAAAAACCCGGTGACTATACCAACAGGATATGGAAAGATGCCTTAAAACACTGCGAAGCCCTTGAATTTGCCGAAAAAACAGATTGGCGACTTCCCAATGTAAACGAGCTTCATTCTCTTGCCACCTATGAAAAAAACCCCGAACTTCAAACAACTTTTCCCAATTTGGGTGCTGATTTTTTCTGGAGCTCCACAACTAATGCAAACAAAATTGAAAATGCATGGGTTGTTGAATTTAAATATGGAATTCTCAAGCCGGAACTTCCCAAGGATAAAAATGAAAATTATATCCACACTCTCTGTGTCAGGGGTGGGAAGTGAATGTTTTGTTTTAATTTCAATAACTTATATTGCTTTTCGAGAAAATGGGGTTAGTCCATAAATGTCACAATATCTCTGAAAGCTTTTTCTAAAGTTTTTTTTCTTGAAGATGCTTTTTTAAGATAGGATATCAGAGGAGTTCTCCAGTTTACGGATGTAAGGGTACTTTCGGTGTCTTCCTGGCGGAATTCAAAGAAATCTCCGCCCCTGTGCATGAATTCGTGGATTACCACTTTATATTTTTTTTCGGGGTTCAGGAGCTTGTTTCCTATGTACCAGTTGCCTTCTTTTTTTTGTGCTCCGCAGATACTGTTTTCGGCAAGTTCCAGATTTTCAGGCAGATGTCTGCCGTAAATCTCTGATATAACCACTCTGTTTTCAAATGGCAGCATGGATATTATGTTTTTAAGTTTGACATCTCCCCGGCGGATTTCATGTCTGAATCCTCCGGGATTGCTCATCCCTATGTCCGCATCGGAGGAGTGGTGTTTTAAAGAGCAGGCGTAAAGTTTCTGAAATTTTTCAAGTGAAAAATCTCTGCGGGCTTTTATGATTGTCTGTCCGGCGACTTTGTCGAGTTTTTTGTTGTAATGGTTTGTAATGTCTCGTATTTTTTGTGATTTTTTGGATGAAAAAGATGCGGTTTTTCTTACCTCTACAAGTTTTGCATCGGTGACATAAAAACGCCCCATATCTCTTGTTATTTCAACTTTTGCGTATTGTTTCATATTTTTTCCGGCCTGGACAAAAAGCGTGTCACCAATGTTTTTAAGATAGGATTCATGTGAATGGGCGTTGAATATCACAAGTGGTTTTTTATCGAGTTTTTCAGCCCATGCAACGGATTCTTCCAGAGACTGGTGTGTTACAACGAGTTGAACGGCTGCTTTTTTTGAAAGGTTACGCATGTTTCTTTCAACAACATTTTCAGATTCAACAACATGTATTTCATCCAGATATTTAGAAAAAGCAAGTCTTTTCAAATCTCCGGTTGTCAGTCCTGTTATGCCGAAAACTGTATTTCCCACTTTTAGAGTTGTATCTGTTCCGAAAGGTGCGTTAAAATTACCGTCCATAAGGTTTGCTGCAAGGTATTCTATACCGGATAGCTTTTCATTTTTTCTAAAAGCTTCGAGACCGAAATCAAATTCGTGATTGCCGAGAGCGGCAACATCGTAACCGATGATTTTAAAAATTTTTGCCGTGGATTCACCTCTGAAAACTGAAGATACTGCTGCTCCGGTATAGTTGTCCCCGCCTGAAATTTTTATTATATGACATTCGGGGCATTTTTTTTCCTCCTCTTCCCACATCTCCTGGATGACTGCGGCACGGTAAATATCGCCTTCAGCATAGAAATATCCGTGTTCATCGTTTGTGTAAAG
>JAWOGE010000003.1:0-6002 GCA_046497165.1 bacterium
GGCGGGAAATCGTTCTGTTCTGGATTTTTGGTCTGACCACATGAATATTCCTTACGATTTAAGCTTGATAGATGTCGGCGAGCCCTTCAAACCCTGTCCGGGAGAGCTGTCAGCTCAAGCGGGAAGCTGTGCTTTAAAATGCATTGAAAAGGCACATGATGCCGCTGAAAAATATAAATTACCGCTTGTTACACTTCCGGTTTCAAAACACGCCATAGAGATAACTCATCCCGGCTTCACAGGACACACCGAATATCTTGCTGAAATAGAGGGAAAAAATCCTAAAAATGATATAATAATGATGCTCGGCGGAGAGAAACTTAAAGTTATAACACTGACTCGGCATATTCCTATTTCCCATGTGACAAAAGAACTTTCCGTGGATATGATTGTTTCTCAGATTGAAATCACCCACAGATGGTTTTTGAAGTGGAAAAAAAGAAAAGCACTTTTCTGGATAGCCGGCTGCAATCCCCATGCAGGTGAGTCAGGAACCATAGGTTCCGAGGAAATTGATACAATAATCCCGGCAGTAAAAAAGCTGCGTTCAAAAGGAGTAACCATAGAGGGCCCTTTTGCCGGTGACACCATGTTTGTAAATGCTGTTAAAAAGAATGTGGACATATCTGTTTCCTGCTATCATGATCAGGGACTCGGACCTTTAAAAATGATTCATTTTGATGATGGAGTAAATGTAACCATAGGTCTTGATATAGTTCGCACCTCCGTAGGACACGGAACAGCATTTGACATAGCCGGTAAGAGAGTTGCAGACACAGGTAGTTTTGAAACTGCAATTAAATGGGCTGAAAGCCTTTCCGAATAATAATTTTACGCTGTTTTACCACTCTATCTGATCCCAGGATTCTTCATCAAGAAGTTCTGCTGTATAGTGAACTGCTGAAATTGCGTGGTATGCGGCATCAAGTCTGAGCTCATTCCAGTCCGGTCTCATGGGTACAGCACCCAGGGCTTTCCCGGGTCTTTTTATCCAGTATGTGTCCTCTTTTTTAAATTGAAGTCCGAGAAGATAGCCGAGATTGCCTTTGAGAACTTTTCCGTAGGTTTTTATCCTTTCATTATCTTCAAGTTCAAGTGCCAGTGCATAAGCCTGAGCCATCCCTTCCGAATATACCGCTGTTGATGCAAACTGTGTATCAAATGCACCGGCTCTTCCGTGGCCTGATTTTCTGCCGAGAGGTTTATAGCGTTTTATGAGCCAGTCAGTGAGATCAAAGACAAATTCCGCATATCTGTTTTTTCCGGTAACCTCCCAGGCTTCATGATATGCACGAACCTGCCATGGCACAAAAGGTCCCTTTTTGTTCTCTTTTTCACTCCAGAAATTACGATAAAACGGAAAAGCTTTTTCCACTGTCTCAAGGGCGGGTTTATATTTTTTCAATTTATAGTATCTCATGAGGGCAAGCAGCGATTCTCCGGGATAATAAAGCTGATCAATCTCTTTGAGCGGTCTGTAGAAATCAGTCCGCAATTTTCCGCTTTCCTCCTGCAGAGATATTACAGCATCTGCCATCATACGCATATCTTCATCGTATGACGGATCGTAAAGCTCAGCCATGGCGGCGAGAAGAAAAGCTGTTCCCGCTATACTTGAAACGGGACGGTGTTTTTTCCAGTCCACATAGCGAATATTGTTTTTTTCAACAAGGGATTCTCTGAAAGTTTCTATGGCTCTGCGAACACTTTTTATCATTTCGGGGTCGTCTCTGTCTTTTGCAATTTCAGCAAGAACAAACACACCGTTGAGATTTCTGAGAGCCCAGTCATCATCAGGATCTTCATCTTTATCAGGAAAATAAGTATACATATACCGTCCATCTTCCAGCTGATTTCTCATATACCATTCAAAGGTACGGGTCACAGCTTTTTCAAGATCTTTTTTTGTAACTTCGTCAACGGGAACAACGCTTCTTGAATAGGCATACTCCCTTGTTTCGCCGTCAATCGCTGTAATTGCAAAATCCTGGGTCATAAAAGCGGTGAGTTTGGCTTCCGGCAATTCCCATCCATTTTCAGGGAGTCCCGCATCAACGGAAAGCTGCCTCAGCAGATCGGTTGATTCGTTTATATCCTGTCTCGCTATATCCATGGGAAGAAGTGTGGCCTGTTTATCGCCCACTTTAAGAGAAAATCCCATCTTTTTTTTCATTTTCAGACTGATTTCGCGTTTTTTAAAGGAGATATCTACTCCGGAATGAATTACAGAAAGTTCCACAGCCGCTGAACCTTCGGGTTTTACAGAAAGATTGTCAATTTCGGAAAGAGAATCCTTCAATTTATCCTCTGATGAGATAATCATATCATCTTTATGCCCATCTCTGAAAATCAGGATTCCGAGACTCACTTTTTTTCCAGCAAGACTTTCGGGAATGTTTTCAAAAAGATTTTCTTTTTCACATTCGCCATCGACAAAACACTTTATTTTTTCAGTAAGAACAGAAGCCTCCGTCAAAGAAATTTTTTCACTGTCAAAATTTTTCAACTGAGCCACAATGGGTATTTCTGATCTGTTTCTCACAACATCTAATTTTTCTGTTCCGTAAATTTCGTTTCCCACTTCAATGGCAACGGTCCACTCTCCAGCTTTCAGAGGTTCCGGTCCTCTGTAGTGAACAAATGTTCTGCTCCATTCAGGCTCCATATCCATTGTTTTTCTGTACACCTCTTCCCCGTCCGGATCAAACCATATGAAATCTGCTTCATATTTGTGTCCCTGAGGTTCCCATCCCGCCTGTATGGCGTGGTTTGTCTCATCAACGGAAAAAGTATTCCTTATTTCCGTAAAATCAGACTTATAAGCACTTGGAATTCCAGGAACAATCTCTGTGAGATTCCCTTTTGTCCCTGTAATTTCCGGTACAGGATCTTTTTTGAATTTGTCATAAACAAGAAAAGCTATTATCATCAGAAGTGCAACAACAATAATAATAAATTTTCTTTTAACAGATCTCTCTTTTTCAAAATTCTGTACCATAATCTCTCCTTTTTGTGGTTTTGAGAACATTGTGTCAATATTACCCAAATAAATTATAAATCAAAAAAATTTGTTAAAAAATTACTCTATATTATCTACTGTGCTTGACAAAGTACGCATTTTTGATGAAAATGGTCAAGTCCGTATACTTTACAGGGGGCTTGAAATGGTATCTGTGATAAAAAATTTGTTTGTGGCATTAACAATTTCTGTGATTTTATTTTCCTGCAGCTCAGACAGTGACACCAAGGATAATAATGACGATATCATAACGGATAGTGACTCGATTCAGGATAAGGAATCTTCTGATGATGATACATTTCCGGAGAATTTTGCTGAAGGTCCTTACGGTCATAAATACGGAGATACAGCCGGTGACTTTTCAATCCAAACCGATGAAAATACAAGTTTTGTCTTTTCAGAGGAGCGTTCCTCTGATTACAGCTATGTATTCATAGTAAATCGTTCCGGCAGCAGTCAGTCCGCCCTACTCTGGGAAAGCACTCTGTATGAGCTTTTGAACAACTCTCCGGAAAATGCCTACTATTTTTTCATCTCCCCGGCAACGGGCAATCTTTTTGATCAGCAGAAAGAAGCTATGTTGAAGCGTTTTGAAAGGACATGGAAAGTTACGGGAAATTCAGCCGGCTGGGAAAACAGGGTGTTTTTTGTCAGAGAGAGTATTTCGGAAATGGATTCCTGGATACGCAACTGGTTTAAAACCTATTCCTCCGATTATGTTTTTATTGTAGACCGATTCCAGAAAATACGCTCAACAGGACTGCTTCACAGCTGGAAAACGCAAACAATGGATCCTGTATTGAAAGCGTTAAGTCACGAAGTGAGCTATCATAACTTTTTATATGAACGGAAGAACATAATGGATCATCTGCCCGATCATATTGAAATAGAAGCACTTAGCGGTGAAAAGTTTGAAGACGGCACCATTGTTTTTGATGTGAAATTTCCCGATGCCGATGAAATGAAACGGTACAACGGGCTGCAGGTTGATCTCAGACAGGATTGTAAAAATCCCGCAGATTGTGAATGGGATCGAATAATGCATCTTTATGTTGACAGAAACGGAGATGGTTCTTGTAACACCGAAATTGCAAGATGGATAACCACCTACGGTCTCAGTGGGCGGTGGGTGACCGATATATCTCCGCTTCTTCCGCTGATAAAGGAGGGTGGAACACAAAAATTCCGCTTGTATGTATGGGGTGATCAATATGAAAATCACCTGTCGTTCAGACTGTTGGAAGATAAACAGAAAGAGAGTGCACCCTCGGACATCATACCTCTTTTCAGCGGCAATCCGAGATTCGATGAAAACTATAATGATGCCTACGAAGTTCTTGAAACAGAAATACCTTCAGATGTCAACCGGGTTGAAATTGCAGCCTATGTCACCGGACACGGAAACGGCAGTGAAGCTGAAAATTGTGCAGAATTCTGCCCCTTTGAACAGGTTTTTGTTGTCAATGACAAAAAATTCTCCAAAAAACACTCTGAAGCTTCCGACGCACAGGGATGTGTCGCTCAGATAGAGGACGGTGTGGTTCCCAACCAATACGGCAGCTGGCCCTATGGAAGAGCAGGATGGTGTCCCGGTCTGGATGTTAAACCATGGGTGATTGACATAAGTGATTCTGTAAAAAAAGGAGCTGTAAACACTTTTGCACTTGAAGCTTATTTAAACGGCGAAGTATATGTTCCCGAAGTTACAGATCCCGACGGTTATCGTGCTGAAATAAATACAAGTGCTTATCTTCTGCTTTATTGAGCATGCTCCGAAAAGGTCTTCGTCGTAAAAAATCAGTAAGGAGGATTTATGAAAAAAGTAATCGCCGGTATTGAAATTGAATTTGTCATGGGTGGCATCTCCGGATGGTGACATCTGTTCTGCATGAAAGCGGATTCACAGCACTCGAAAAACTTACAGAAAACAGAAAAGCTTGTATCCTGACCGATGAAAATGTTTTTCGTCTTTACGGAGATAAATTCCCCGGGCTCCCCCGTATGGTTCTCAAGCCCGGTGAAAAATCCAAAACCATGGAAAATGTCATGAAACTGATTCGGCACTGTGATAAAAACGGTCTGGATCGTTCTTCACTTATTATAGGAATCGGAGGAGGAGTTGTAACTGACATGGCAGGTTTTACAGCTGGAATATATCTGCGGGGAATACCGTGCGGATATGTTCCCACTACACTTCTGGCCCAGGTGGATGCCGCGGCGGGAGGAAAAACAGCGGTGAATTTCAACGGAGCAAAAAACCATATCGGTCTGTTCAGAAAACCTGAGTTTATAATCTACCTTCCCCATGTTCTTGCAACACTTTCGAAAAAGGAGCTTCTTTCCGGTTACGGAGAAATATTGAAACATGCTCTGATCTCCGGTGAGAATTTTTTTACTCTTTTTGAAAAAGACAGCCCGGGGTACCCCGTTAACACGGAGTTCATAGAACGCTCCCGCAAGCTGAAAAACACAGTTGTGGCAGAGGATTTTCATGAAAACTCTTCAAGAAAAAAGCTCAATCTCGGACACACAATGGGACATGTTTTTGAGCTGCTTTGCGAAAATCTGACTCACGGTGAGGCGGTGGCACTGGGCATACTGTTTTCAGTGAGATTTTCGGAGATCAGATATGGAAAAGAGAGCAGTTTATCGAAAAAAGTTCGCTCCATTCTCATACGCTACGGGTTTGATTATAAAATCCCCCGTCTTCCTTATGAAAATGTCAGGGAACTGCTTTTTCAGGATAAAAAAAGAAAAAACAGTCATATTAGTTTTGTTTTTGTTGACACTCCGGGAAAAATATTCTGTGAAAACATATCTGTGGACGAAATAGTTTCAGTCTATAAAAAACTTTGCGGAAAAGAGGGAAAATGAAGATAAAGATATCTCCCTCATCCGTTTCCGGTTATATAAAAATTCACGGCTCAAAAAGTGAACTCATCCGTGCACTGACAGCCGCCATGCTTGCCGAAGGAGTTTCAAC
>JAWOGE010000038.1:0-2646 GCA_046497165.1 bacterium
GGGGAAGATTTTAATACCCTCCGTCACTTCGTGACACCTCCCTTCAAAAGGGAGGCTTTTCAATACGGCTCCCTGTTGCAGGGAGCTGGTGCTGAAAGCGTCTGAGGGTAAAATGAAAGTAAGGAATAATGCAAGCCTGTAAAAAAGCTCTTCGTTGCAAAATACCCGTTGAAACAGTTTCATCCATAACAGGTCTTTCTGTTAAAAAAGTTCTTGAAATAAAAAAAGAACTTAAACCTGAGGAAGAGAAATAAAACTATAAAATATGGCAACAGCCCTTAAAAAGCAGACATCTCCTTTTAAACATTATTTTGAATAACAATCGGTGGATTGTTCAGAGATATCTCAACGATCATTTGTGATTTTCTAATGCAAGCAATTTCAAATGGTTGCAAACCTGCCTGTAGCTCAAGTTGTTGATTTCTTTGATGTGCGAAAGTTGTGTATTAAAAATATCAGTCAAGTTTCCACCCGAAACCTTACAAACCCTGTGTTTGATGTTTTTAACAAGAGATCGATTGAAAAATAATAAAAAAAACAGAAAAATTTTGACTTTGAAAATCAGAAGGTGTAGAGTAAAATGAATTTATAATATGAGTTCTGAAATCTCCTATCTGGTTTTTCTGCTTCTAAGGTGGTTTTTCTTTATTGTTTGTCAAGACAGAAAAAAATCTTTTTTTTGAAAATTGAACAGGTAGAAGATAATGAAACTACAGGAGGGGTTATGAAGAGATTCGTTTTTTTAATTCTTTTTTTTATTTGTTTTTTCGATGATGGCAAGCAGCCTAAAAGAGTATCATGTCAGTGTCGATCCTTCTGATAATGAGGTTATGAAGCATATTGGAGGGTTTAACATTCTGAATATATATGATACACCAGAGGGACGTCGTATTTTTGTTATTGTTTCGGATGAAAATCCTGTTGTTCATCTCGGCGGGGATAGTTATTTAAAAAAAGAGGTGACCTATAATCCGTCTGATGTCAGCATCCCATTATGTTTTAATAGCCGTTTGAATTGGGAATATAATCCAGCAGTTGGCAACAACAACGGATGTTGGAGGCATTTTTCTTCATATGCAAGCATAGTTACTTTTATGAAAGGAATTGCATATGCGTTTCCTGATACTGTTCAATTGTACGCACTGTATGTTTCTTCTCAGTCAGAGTATTGGGCACCATATGACAACACGAGTGATAATTTTGCAACAACAGAAAATGGTAATAAATTGTTTGTGCTCAGGATAACTGACAATCCCCGAAATAACGAGACTTCAGAACCGGATGTTATCATTACCGGACTTCATCACGGGGATGAATGGTCGTCACTTCAATCAACCGTTCATCTTGCACATTTTCTTGCGTCGTCTGAAAATCCAAGGGTCGAACAGATTGTTGACAGCACTGATATATGGATTATGCCGGCGGTCAATCCTGACGGATATGATTTGAAAGAAGGTGTTTATTTCTGAAGGCACTCAACAACAATACAGTATACAGCCGGAGAAATGTGTTGTAATGCAGCATTATTTAGACAGTTCTGGAGATCAGTTTTTGTCTGATCAATATTCAGGAGAAATATTATTACAAGAGAAATTAAGTAGATGTTTGTACAGTGCAGCCGGAATATTCCCGGGCTCGGAATGTGAAAAGACAGGAGAAACTGTTCCATTTGATCAACGTGAGAGCAAAGCGGTAAAATTGCTTGCAGAAGACCTTGCAGGAAACCCTGCGGCATTGTTGACATATCATTCTACAGTAGACGAAAACAACTTTTTGTACGGCATGGGTAACTATGAAAAACATCCTTCAGAACAAACATTTCTCAAACTATTTGCCGACCATATTGGTTCCATAGCACATATTGAGAATTGCCGAGGAAATAGCGGTGGTCAGGGTGCACTTGACCTCTATCCTGTTTCAGGAGATACCACCGACTGGTTTCAATCAAGGTTTGACTATCGACCTGCGTTTACGATCGAGGTAAATTCGGGGGATAAAAAAGGAAAGGCCGCCGACCTTGAAGAAATTGTGAAAGAGAACATTGCAGCGGCACTCTTTTTTATCGAATATACTTCTACAGCGGAGCAGACAAAATCTAACAATTGGTGGCTTACTGCATACGACCCTGATATTATTCCTCCCGTTCTTGAAGATGATGGATTGTTTATTTCCTATTTTAACAGTGATCGGGAGCTTGTTCTCCCGGAAGAAAAGATAAAAAAGGATGGAGAGATGGATTACTGTGATATGAAGTATAGTCCAACTGATGTTGATAATGACGGCATTCCTGATTCCGAAGATAATTGTCCCAGGATGCCAAACTATACTCAAGCCGACAGTGATGGGGATGGTGTGGGAGATATGTGTGATATTTGTCCGGGGATAAAAAATCCCCGTGTACGGAACATCTTCGGTTATGAATTGATGGCGGCATATCCTGAATATTTTGAAAAGAAAAAGGTTGCTATTAACAGTGATAATTACCATGATAATCATAGCTTCCCAGTAAAAACCAGTGATGGTGGTGTGCTTTATCTGTAGTGTGTAAAAAACATCTGGCACTGGGTGAACTGGCAGCGCTACATAGATCCCGAAACAGAAGAGTGTTACCCGTGGCCGTGTGTGCATGAGGGAATTCATGCCGAG
>JAWOGE010000050.1:0-3063 GCA_046497165.1 bacterium
TCTTTCCCATGTTTTCTAACTCAGAATCGAATGATTTCGATGTAAAAAGCCGGTGAAATATTCATAGACAATTTAGATTGACATAAAAGCATTTCTGACATATCTTATGTTCTGTATTTTTTATGGAGAATTCTATAAATTTTAAATCAAGCATCATTCAGGAGGATTTAAAATAATTATTTCAAAAAAAACTTTTCCTATTGTTTGTTCTTTCTCTTATCTTTCATTTCATGTGCCACTGTTCCTGAAAACAGAAAAACCGGAGGGAATCCATTGTCTGAATTAGGATTTCTAAGATTAAGAGATGATAGGATGAAGGAAATGGATTTTTTGCATTTTAATCCTTTAATCATTAAATCCCACGAATCTTTGTCAAGCGACAATTATTTTTTCCCTCAACGACAATTAGATTTGCCCATTTAAGTTGCTGAAAAACCTATAAAAATAAGATGGCAAACATTTCTGTGCACAAAATAATTGAACTAAAGGAGTATTTGACCGGATGGGTGCTTAAGGTATGGAGGATAATACTGTTTATCCGCTTAAAAGAGAAAGTAGTTTTCCGCCCAGCTGCTGCTCAGTTTTTAAAACAGCCAATCCTGTTTCAAATGCCATTTTATTACTTGTAAGCTCAACCATTGCTCGAGCCATATCAAGTCCTCTTATGGTGTTATAAGAATTTTCCGCTGCAACGGATTGCTGCTGCATATTTGAAATGTTTTTTCGTTGAGCATTTATTTGAGTTCCGAAAGATGCTCGTAATTCACTTACGCTGTCAATGGCGTCTGAAGCACTTTTAACGGCTGAAGAAGGGTCTCCGACAACAGCGATTCCGTCAAGCCCCAGTGATGTGGATGAAACACCGCTCAAAACTGGTTTCCCATTAAAAGCGGTGGAAGCGGAGATGTCATCTATTCCAGTTTTCAGCATATCTATCTCCTGCTGTATTATTTCACGATCCTGTGCTGTGTATGTTCCGTTTGATGCCTGTACAGACAGTTCGTGAATACGGTGAATATTGTCCTGAACTGCTCCCAGTGCAGCTTCCGCTGTCATGTTGCTGTTGATTTCCATGGCGGTGTTTTGCATTTTCATGTCATAGGCATTCCTCTGTGCTGCTATTCGTTCTGAAATAGCAAGTCCTGCCGGATCATACTGAGCGGCAGGTACACGGTCCATGGAACTGATTTGCCGTGCTGTGTTCAAATAGTTTTCATAAGCTCTTCCGATTGCTCCAACAGTACTTGTTGCGTTTATCATCATAATTTCCTCCTGTTACAGTGACACACCATTATAACATTTTTTTGAAAAAAAACAATACTGAGGATTAAACCTGAATCGTCCGACTCTCTCATTGAAAAATAAAAAAGATATCTTGCTCCCCGGAACAGTTTCACTATAATTAAAAGGGTAATGTTTTGTGCGGGGTCATATGAATATTTTAACAGTTGCAGATCTGGACATTCTGAGAATTTTTCTGTCAAAAATTTTTGTAAACTATGAACTTGATTATACATTCACTGCTCCCAATTCAGAAAGAATTAAGAAGAACATTGAAAAAGAAAATCCTGATATAATAATAATTCAGAGTGCTTATCATGATATTTCTCCTGAAAAGATGACATCTGTCATCAAGGAGAAGTCAGAAGTACCCATTGTAGTTATATGTATTGATCAGAACCGAAGGACCTTTGAAAAATTACATCCTGATTTTTCTGAAAAGCCGGACATTCATGTGTTTGACAGAGATTTTTTTACAGAAGGATTCATACCTTTTGCCGAAGAAATTACAGGGATACCTTTAAAAAAAGCATACGACCTCAACTCTTCTGAAAAAACAGAAAAAAACGGGAAAAAAACAATTTTATATGCTGACGACAGCAACACTATGCATCAGTTTTTCATGAACTCCATAAACAGGGAGAAATATAATATTTATGAAGCTTATGATGGCGAAGAAGCTCTTAAAATATATAATAAAACCCTTCCCGATATAATAATAACTGACATAGAAATGCCTAAGATGACAGGTCTTGAATTGTGCCGGGAAATAAAAGAGCATAACGATGATCGCTTTATTCCTGTAATTATTCTTTCCAGTCTGGATAACCCTATCGATATTGACACGGCTTTCAGGTACGGAGCGGATGACTACCTTACAAAGCCTATGAGTGGTACTCAGCTTCGTGATAAAGTTGAAGAGTACTTCAAAGTTATCGAAAGAAAGGAACATAACAAAGTTCTTGTGGTTGAGTTTGACAAAATATCGAGAGAGCTCATAAAGCATGCACTTATAAAAAATGGTATACAGGTTTTCACCGAAAGCAACGGAAATGATGCTTACTATACGGCAAAAAACAATCCGCCGGATGTTCTCATAACCGATATAGATCTTCCCGGTATCAATGGTCATGAATTGATAAGAAAAATGAAGCAGACCAAAGGACTTGAAGAGATTTCAGTTATAATGATAGGAAATATGCAGAAAGAAGCTATTGACCGTAAAAATACGGATCAGCTTGGTGTCGCCCGTTATTTCACGAAGCCTTTTGATGTGGAGAAACTTGTTCTGATTGTAAATCAGATTCTCCTGGAAAAGTATAACATGTTCAAAAAAGAATATGAATATATGCTTTCAACCATGAAAGTTCTTGTAAATGCACTGGAAGCAAGAGATGAGTATACTAAAGGGCACTCCGAAAGAGTTTCAAAATATTCTGTCATGCTGGCTCGTTACATGAATCTGCCAACGACTGTGGTTGAAAAAATAGAGATCGCTTCAAGTCTTCATGACATAGGTAAAATTGGTGTTCGTGATGAAATTCTGTTGAAATCCGGCAATCTTACAGATGAAGAGTATGCTAAAATTCAGGAGCATGCAGTTGTCGGAGCTGAGATTCTCAAGCCGGTGGAATCTCTTTCAGATATAATACCGCTTATACTTTATCATCATGAAAGATGGGACGGAAAGGGTTATCCGTCAATGTTAAAAGGTGAGGAAATTCCGCTCGGAGCCCGAATAATGGCTGTGGCGGATACCTTCGATGCTGTAACTTCAAATCG
>JAWOGE010000138.1:0-4464 GCA_046497165.1 bacterium
ACAACGCATATCTGTGTGCCAAATACGGCATATCAATAAAAGGTGTAAGTGATGAAGATCTTGCTTCAGCTGAGAGATTTGCTGAATTCGCATCAAAATATCAGGAAAAAATCCTGGAACTTCCGTATATTGTAGAATCAGATACTTTTGAAGGAAAGTTTGAGGGAAAATACAGAACACATGATATCAGAACACTTGAAAAAGGCGATTCGCTCAATTATATTCTTGATGTAGATCACAAATCTTTTGAAGAAAAGATCGTAAAGGATGTTTTCATGAAAGCTAAAACCATTTTTGTCAATGCCGTAATGGGGCTGACTCCTCATTTTAATGACGGAACCATTGCTCTTGATGAGCTTATTGACAGGAATACAGAAGCTTCAAAACTTTATGGAGGCGGCGATACCATGCAGGAGCTCAAACGGCTGCTTCCGGGGCTTTATATTGTAGCAATAGACAACCCTAAATATTATATATTTACAGGTGGCGGAGCAGTTCTCAAAGCCATAGAAAATGGAACTCCCGCAAAGATGGAACCGGTAAAAATGATACTTAATTAAAACTGAATCGTTCGATTCTGAGTTAGAAAATATGGGGAAGAATTCTGATTCAGAAGAGTTATACAAAATCTGAGGTTCACCCTTAGGTTAATCGGCGATTTTTGTAACCCCTTAAGAACAGAAGGCTTTTCCATTTTTCAATGAGATAGTCGGACGGTTCAGGTTACACTACCCGTTGATGCCGATACCGAAAGATTTAGGTAAAAGTTAACAGGCGACACCCTGATTGACAAGGTAATGTATCGTTTCATAGTCACGCCTGAACTGAGCATAATCAAGAGCGGTACGCCCTTTTTCGTCGTGAATGTTTATATCGGAAATATAACTGTTTTCAACAAGCATCTTTATCACATCCATTTTTCCGGTTTTTGCGGCATGAATAAAAATGTTGTTAATGACTTCAACAAGATCATCTTTTGTTCCGTTTTCAATACTGCGGTTTATCATGTCAAGAAGTTCAACTTTGCTGAGATTCATATCTTCTTTACAAATGTCATGTTTAACGATCTCTTTCCAGTAGTTTCTTGCTTTCATAATCCCTCCTTATGCAATGGCCGGGTTAAATATAACAGAATTTCACAGAAAATCAAGGAAAAATAGACTGACATGTCAGTTCAGTTTATAAAGCACTGAGTTTATTTGGAATTAATTTATTCTAAATTTTTTCATTTTATAAAAAAGTGCTCTCTGACTTATATCCAGCATTTCAGCTGCTTTTTTTCTTTTCCCATCTGATTTTTCAAGTGCAATTTTTATGGCTGTTTTTTCAGCTTTTTCAATGGTTTTTTTAAGCCATTCCGAAGGATTTTCCAATTTTTCCTGAAGAGTTCCTGTATCTTTTTCCAAAGAAGAGCTAAGTGTATGCTTGTTCTCTGAGAAACTTTCTATTCCAAGTTTACTACCGTCTATGTTTTCTCCCGCTTCGGACATTATGACCGCTTGTCTGACTTTGTTTTTGAGTTCTCTGACATTCCCCGGCCAAGCATAGGTCGTTAAAATTTTTTCAATGGATTCCGAAGCTTTTATGCTTGTCTTTTCAAATTTATCACAAAAAAACTTCATAAAATAAACAAAAAGGGGATAAATATCCTCTTTTCGTTCTCTAAGGGGCGGTATGGTCACAGGAAAAGAGTTCAGACGGTAAAAAAGATCTTTTCTGAACTCTCCCGAAGACACCATCTCATTTAAATCTCGGTTGGTGGCGGCAACAATCCGAATATCAAGCTCATATTCATTGCTGTCACCTATGGGAGTTACAGAGCGTTCCTGAAGAAGTCTTAAAAGTTTTGATTGTATGTTCAGAGGAAGCTCCCCTATCTCATCAAGAAAAATTGTTCCGCCTTCAGCCTGCTGAAATTTCCCTTTTCGGGCGGAAACTCCTGTGGCAACTCCGTCAGTAATGCCAAAAAGTTCACCTTCCACAAGATTTTCCGGTATGGCGGCACAATTTACCGCCACAAAAGGAGCCTTGCTACGCTTGCCGGCATTGTGAAGATATCGTGTCAGCAACTCCTTTCCTGTTCCGCTTTCACCGAGAAAAAGAACATCCACATCTATATCTTTAACTCGATTGACTTTTTCTATTACACGACCCATTTCGTCTGATCTGAAAATAAAGTTCTCATTCTCTCCTGCCAATCCTTCTATAACTTCACGAAGCTCTTTATTTTCCTTTGAAAGTTTCTTTGTTTGTGAAGTAAGCTTTTCCCACTCTTCTATCATGCTGAAAGAAACCGCAACATAAATTCCAAGTAGAAAATAAAAGGATCTACTGAAAAGAGATATGTGTATATCCGGAGAAAAACCAAGTGTCATAACTCCAAAAATTCTATCTCCAAAAACTATTGGAATATAAACGGTTTTAATTTCTACGGAACTGTTTTCGGGCATTATGACCGATCTCTTCTTAAGTGCGTCAAAAGCTTTTTCCGGAACAGATTCTTTGGTTTCAGAAGTTGGAAAATTATCATATCTTCCGAACTTCCAGTCAAAAAGAAGTTTTTTTCCTTTTTTAGAAAAGAATGAAACAAGGTGAACACTCTGACGAGAAAAAAGAAGCTCAGAAAACTCTTGACAAAAGACAGGTTTTTCAACGCCGGGAGTTAAAATATTCATAACACCGGCAAGGGTGTTTATCTCATCCAGTCTGCCATCAAGCAGTCGTTGAGTTTCTCTTAAAGAATGAATGAGATTTTCATTCATAACTATTCCAAAACACTGAGAGCATTATAAACAATATCGGAAAGGTTTTCCCGTTTTACACTCATATATTTCAGTGCTGCCGATTTAAAATTGTCCACAGCAAAATCACCGGTAAAACCGAAACCATAACCTTTTACCACTATATTGGCAAGGTGAACCACAGCAACCTCTTTTCGAAAAACAGCAGCAAGGGCTGGACGATGATGATATGCCGCAATCTCCTGAATTATAACGGGAAAATTATAACGTTTCATCCACATAAGTGAAGCATCCTGGTGTCCCACCGGAAGAAAATCAAGCTCTTTTTCTTCAAAAGAAACTCCGGGGGATTCAGAAAGAGAATGCATTAAATCACGGAACTTTTCAGCCTCAACCTCTCTGAGGATAAGTTTTCCTATATCATGAAGAAGGGCACCGGCAGCCACCTCTTCGCTGTTGGAAAGAGATAGCTCTTCCGCTATTTTATGGGCTACAGCAGCCACTCCGGAAGCATGTTCCCACAAGCCCTCTATTCCGGTGTCATCCATGGAAAGAAAATAACTTGATATTACCAGACCTCTCAGGACATTGATTCCAAGTATGGATGTAGCATGATTTATAGAACTTATACGCCTGCCCAGTCCATAATAAGCGGTATTTACCATTCTCAGAACTTTTGCTGATATAACCTGGTCAGACTCTATTATGGATGAAACCTTAGAGAGCGAGCTTTCCTTGTCTATCTCCTCCACAATCTTCTGAACAGAGTCAGATATTGTGGGAAGCTCCCTCAGATCTTCAACTTTACGCCTGAACACCTTTTTTATGAGAGACAATTTTACTAACCTTCTCCTTGTCAAGTGATGTGTTTATAAGAACAAACATTGATGAATCGTTTATTTTTACAAGAGCAACCCTGTCGCTTTTTTTAAGTCCCATATTTGTAAAAAACACTATTTTTTCTGTGTTGCTTAAAGAATCCAGAGATTTCTCAAGGGCGATCTCAGTATAAAGATTTTCAAAAGCATCGGAAACAACGGGTAAAGAGCGCAACGGAAATTTATTTTCCATTTTGTCGTCTCTGAAGGTAACCGCATTTCCGTCTTTTTTGAAAAGCATTACTCTTTCACTTCTGTCACTTAGTTTATTGAAAATAGTTTCGTCCCTGCTATCTAAATCTGTCAGTACTTTCTCTGAGTAATAGTTTTTTTGAAGAGCTTCATAATACTTGGATATGTCGAGAAAAAAGGCTTTGTAAAGCATTTTCTTGTACAGAGAATAAGGGATATGGAAAAAAGTAGCTGAAAATCCGGGAAACATCTGTTTTAAAGCACTGTTTATCTCCTTTATTTTGGAACCGTTGACAAAACCTATTATTATATCTCTGTTTTCACGCTTGAAAGATATGGGGAATATCAAATAATCAAGCAGTATATCAGGCGTGAAAAACCTCAAAAAAGAGTCGTCATCCATAATTTTACTGCCTTCCGAGCGTATGACGGGATACCCCTCTTCCTCATAGAATTTTGCCAGAGGTTCGTCAGATATCATCCCCTTTTCAAGCCCTTTCCAAAGCATATCAATATTATCCTTGGAGTTCTGAAGTAAAAGATTAGCGTTTTCAGAGTTCAACACTTCCCTCGAAACAAGCTTTAATATAAAATTTTTCATTTCCGCCTCTTCGGTAATTCTATTTCACACACAACAAGTATATCTTTTATAA
>JAWOGE010000139.1:0-3807 GCA_046497165.1 bacterium
CTTGCATACTTACTTGCATACATACATACATACATACATACATACATACATACATATTTATTTAACTGCCTGACTATTCAATGATTTTATACCCTTCTTTTTTCAAATACTTCTTCATAAGATCCTGAACTATGTATGATGACTTTTTATATCCGACAACATCACGGAAAGTATTGAATAGATTGTTTCCAAGACTGAGTGTGGTCGCTCTTTTGATATCATCTCTGAGGTCTAGCTCTTTCTCTTTTACATCACTTGTCTCTTTTTCTGCTTCTTTAATAAATTCTTCCTCTTTTTTGTTGCGTCTTTTCAAGTTGCCCATGTCTTTGCCTCCTCTATAAAATTACTGTACTCGTTTAATGCTTTCTGATTGCTTTTTTTCTCTGCCTTAAGATATTCCGCAGGTGTCATGCCTCTTGCAACACTTCGCGGATATATTACACGCTGACTTAAAATGGATTCAAACAGCTTGAAATCATAATCCTTCGAAAACTCCTCACAAAGCAGAGTGACCAGCTCTTCGGTGTCTTTGCGACTTGTTGTGGGAGCCTGATTGATTACAACCGCAAGTTGCTGCTCCGGTTTTATCTCTTTTACTTCACTTGCTAATTCAAAGGTTCTTTCCGTACTTCTGAGATCAAGAGTTGTGGGGGACAAAGGCATTATGACATAGTCAGATATTACCCAGGATGCCCGGAAAGCCGGGTTGTCTCGACCACCGGTATCAACAACGCAAACATCATATTCAATTCCCGCAAGAGTCTCTCTTAACCGTTTTGTCGTGTTTGCAAAAGCGGAAAAGGGAACCACTCCTTCCCGAGACTGTCTGTCTTCCCAAATCTCCATGCCTGACTGCTGCTTGTCTGTGTCCAGAAAAACAGTTCGTGATGTGTGTGCAAATTCACATGCTAAAAAAAATCCAATGGTGGTCTTCCCTACCCCTCCCTTGATGCTTGCCACTGTAATGTTCATAAATACCTCCGATGTTACTTACATACATATTTAAATACATACTTACATACATAAATATATAGTCGCTTGCCTGTGCAGTCAAGAAAAAATTGTTTTTTTTAAATCCCTTTAAAAAGGTAACTGTTAATACTATCTTTAAATTTAGCAAAGGAAACATAATAGCCTCTTTAAAATGTTGTTTCAGAATACATTTCAGGCCACTAACATCTCTCTTAGCTATTTTTTCTAATCTTTACTTCCACAGTTTCTGAATGAGAGTCTTATGTATGTAAATATTTAAATACATACACACATACATATTTAAATATACAGCAGGGTAGGGGGTTTTGTAATGTGAATCAAAAATCAGTTTTAGAATATTTGTTAAGTATCGAGTGGATACTTTTGTCGTAAGGGATGCGTTTTTTTTCTACCGCTTTAAGGTATATCTCCGCCAGTTTATTCCCCATGTGTTTGAAATTTTCCAAAGAACTTTTATGATAAAAAACTGTACAGAGAAACATGTCGCCACTTTCAATATCAGTAGCATCAATTAAGATGTCAAACAATAGGGATTTTGTTTTTTCTTTATATGCTCTCAGTGTCCAGACAAAACGGGGGAGTGATTTTAAAAGAACTTCCTCTTTATTCACGGCTGACGATTTAGCAACCTCTTTTTTTGTATCGTTGGATTTTGAAAGAAAAATATCCCAGCACAACTCGTGAAATATTAATTTATATAATTTGTTGAAAGCAAGAGTGATTTTTCGTGCAACCTCAAAAGGGATTCTTATTTTATGATATAATGGAATTAAAATAATGTTTGGTACCATTATGCAATTGTCATCGTTAAATGCAGTAAGATAGTATTGAGGAAAAATGTTTGAGATGTTTAGAAAATTATTAGAATTGGTTTTTAATTCATATCTGGCGAAAGGCCCGATTTGATCATCATGACAGTATATTTTATCAATAGCTTCTGCACAAAAAGGTGCACTTTTGTCCTTTATAGAATGTTTTTCGGGCAAAGAAAAACCGGTAACAGCAACAGCATGAGAACCTTTGAGAGAATATTTACCAGATTGTTTTTTATAAATAAATCCCCCCATGATTAAAGGGATACCTAATTTAAGATACGAATAGATGTTAGTTGTCAACAAAGAGCTATTGTTTTTATAAAGCCCTGAAACAAGCAGAGGTTCCAGCCCTACATCCTTTATTGCATGAGCCATCTGTTCCAGCACAAGACCTGAATTTGGAAAGATACGGGATCTTATCGGAAGCTGATCAGTTGCATGTCTGGTTATTTCAACAGGAGAAAGAATTTGATGATGGAAAAGGATTCCTGTTCCATGAAATACAGACCATAACGCACTTGTTGCACATGCCGAAACAACTGTGTCCTGTTCCTGAAAAGCAAGTGTTTTTACTTCAAGTTCTATTCCAAAAAGATTGACATTATATATTCGAGTTATCGGAAAATTTCTACCGCTTACAGAAGGATATGTTTTTAAACAAGTCCGGCCGATAAATTTAGATGGCAGGGGCTTTATTATAATAAAACCGAGATAGCTTGCTTTTAAATCTTTCAATTTGTCTTCTTCAGTTTGATTCTTAATGGCAGAAATGAAAAAATCATTGCTTATTTTTTTGTCAGAAAAGAAATGAAGTCGAAAACATCTTCTTCCATAATCATTAAGACATCTTGAATAATATGCAGAATAATCTTCAAGATAATCTCTGTCTGTATAGTTGTTTTCGCAAACTATTGTTTTTGCATCCATTTTCTGAAAATAATTAAGAAAATATTGAAAGTTTATCTTTCTTTCAACTAATTCTTTTTCATTCTCTGACTTTTCTGAAAATAATTCAAGAATGGTTTTTCTATTATAAAGATGTAGTGAAAAAAACTCCGAGTTACACATCAAAAGTTTGTCTTAATGTGTCAGAATTAACGACAGAGTGAGCATCCAGCTTTTCTGCTACAGCATAAGCTTCGTTTAAGCTCTTTGTCATTTTTTTTAAAAGATCTTTTTGATTTTCAGAGGTATTACACTTGCTCTTAAAAGAAGCGGTTTTGTTGTTTCGACAATTTGTTTTGTTGTTGTCGGTAACTTTTTTACTGTTCATTTCTCCTCCGTTTTGTCAAAAAGATTGGGGAATGACAATGTCAATGAGTATCCTTTAGAATAATATACAGTTAACGGATAAAGTCAATGTTTCAAACACTTCTCTTTTACAAATCATTCTCTCAGGGATTATAATAGCCTCTTTAAAATGTTGTTTCAAAATACATTTCAGGCCATTAACATCTCTCTTAGCTATTTTTTCTAATCTTTATTTCCACAGTTTCTGAACGAGAGTCTTATGTATGTAAATATTTAAATACATACACACATACATACATATTTAAATATACAGCGGGGTAGGGGGTTATCCCGCTCCGGATGTCCTCTTTGGGGGGTTGTCACAAATCACCTGAATTTTCTCCATCAGGTATGTGCAGGGAAGTTCCTGCTGCTCTCGAAGGATGAGAGATCCAGCAGACCCGAAACGGAGTGAAGCTGGAACACGCCGCCCGGATGGCCGTATTTATGGAGAATACAATAATCTTTACAGTATAATTGGAAGTGATATAATGAGCATACGGCAATAAGTGCGGAGAACACCGTGAGAAAGAAAACTTTCGTGTATGCAGTCATGCTTGGCGTTATTATTTTATACTGTGGACATATCAGTGCTTCCGGGGAAAATAAAAATTTGTATCAGCTAGGACAAGGCGTTCCGAAAAGCCTGAAAAAAGCAGCTGCGTTATATAAAAAATCCTGTGTGATGGGATATCAGGATGGTTGTGAT
>JAWOGE010000180.1:0-5785 GCA_046497165.1 bacterium
CCTTGCTTCACTGCAAAAAGCAATGGCTATCGGAAGCTCCCATCAATATATGAACACTTGGTTCTGGCGGCCGGAGGCAATGACCAGGCTCTGTTGCAAGGCGCTTGAGGCGGGCATTGAGCCAGGTTATGTGCAGGAGCTGATCCGCAGGCGAAATCTGATCCCGGACAACCCGCCCCTGGAAATCGAAAGATCGGTTTGTCAGCAGGTGTGGGACAGATGGGGCTTACTTACGCATACCGCTGTGCTCCTGCAGCTGAGATATCCATTTACAGCTATGCCACAATAGTTTTTTCCATGTTTCTTGCTTTTCTATTTTTTGATTCTCTTCCCGACATGGAGAGTTTAATAGGGGGCTCGGGAATAATTTTAAGTGCTTTTCTCATAAAAGGATTGAGAAAACACCGCACATAAAGTTCAACCTGAATCGTCCGACTCTCTCATTGAAAAATGAAAAAGCTTTCTGTTCATAAGGATTTACAAAAATCGCCGATTAACCTCCGGGTGAACCTCAGATTTTGTGTAACTCTTCTGAATCAGAATTCTTTCCCATATTTTCTAACTCAGAATCGAATGATTCAGGCTCAACTCGGCAGTAAATCCTGAAATCTTTACGCTCTGCGGACAGAAATGTCAGAACTGATCAAAGAAAAAAAGTCAAATGTTTGCTATTTTTGATTCGGATGTATATTATGAAGCGTTATTGTAATGGATACAGGAGATTTATCATGAGTATCAAATCAAGAATCAAAAGACTCAGGGACGAAATGAGCAAGAGAGAATATAATGCGTGGATAATTCCAAGCAGTGATCCGCATCAGAGTGAATATGTTGCTGACAGATGGAAGTCCAGAGCATGGATATCCGGTTTTACAGGTTCAGCCGGAACTGTTGTTGTTACTGAAAACAGTGCCGGATTATGGACGGACGGCAGATATTTCATACAAGCTGAAAAGGAGCTTTCAGGCAGTGGAATAATACTCTTTAAAATGGGGCTTCCCGACACTCCTTCTGTGGAGTCATGGCTCAAAAAAGAGCTGTCTGAAGGTGAAACCGTGGGGGTTGATGCTGATGTGTTTTCAGTTAAACAGGCTGAAAAACTGTCATCTGAATTGTCTTCGGACAATATAAAAGTAGATTATGGTGAAGATATTATAGATGTTATATGGGAAGACAGACCGCCCATTCCCCGTGAAAAAGTTTTTGATCAGCCTGTTGAGCTGGCAGGAAAAAGCCGTGGGGAAAAATTGTCGGAACTTCGGGAAAAAATGAAAGAAAAATCTTTGGATTATCATGTTTTTTCTTCTCTTGATGATATAGCATGGCTTTTCAACATACGCGGAAAAGATGTTAAATGTAATCCGGTGGTGGTTTCCTTTGCACTGGTTTCTGCTGACAAAGCTTTTCTCTGTATAGATGAGCACAAACTTTCGAGTGATATAAAACAGGAACTTGATAACGACAATATCACCATAAGGCCCTATGGTTCAATAAAATCTGTTCTCTCTGTGATTTCTGCGGGAGAAACTGTCATGATCGACCCTAAAAGAGTCAGCATAGCAATAAAAAATGCCGTAGACAGCGATGCTGTTATTGAATCTGGAACAAATATAACAACACACATGAAAGCACAGAAAAACAGTGCTGAAATAACAGGTATGAAAAATGCCCATGTACGCGACGGTATCGCTATGGTGAAATTTCTCAAATGGCTCGAAGACACTGTGGGTAAAGAAAAAGTCACTGAAATAAGTGCGGCAGAAAAACTTGAGTCATTCAGAAAAGAAAACGAGCTTTTCATGGGACCCAGTTTTGATACCATTTCCGGTTACGGTGCAAACGGTGCGATAATTCACTACTGTGCAACTCCTGAAAGTGACACAGAAATACGCTCTGAAGGAATTTATCTCGTGGATTCCGGCGGGCAATACAGAGACGGCACCACAGATATAACAAGAACTGTCGCCATGGGAACTCCTGATGAAAAGATGAAAAAACATTTCACTCTTGTATTAATGGGACACATAGATCTTGCCCGGGTGATATTTCATGCCAATATGGCCACCGGAACCCATATAGAAGCACTTGCCCGTATTCCTCTGTGGAAAAACGGTCTGAATTTTAATCACGGTACGGGACACGGAGTAGGTGCTTATCTCAATGTACATGAAGGTCCGCAGACAATAAGTCCTCGCTGGAACGATGTGAAACTTAAACCCGGAATGATTATGTCAAATGAACCGGGTTATTACCTTGAAGATGCTTACGGAATACGAATAGAAAACCTCATCCTGGCTATTGAACATGAAGAAACCGATTGCGGTAAATTCCTCGCTTTTGAAACCATAACTTTATGCCCCATAGATCTACATCTCGTGGACAGGTCTCTTATGCGTGAAGAGCATGTGGAGTGGCTTAATCTCTATCATGAAAATGTCAGAAAAAAATTGACACCTTTTCTCGATGAAGAACATGCAGACTGGCTCAGACGAAAAACAGAAAAATTAGGTTAAGCAGACACATAATAACATTCAGACAGACCGGAGGACAGTATGTGCGGTGTTGTTTCAATTATTTACGGCAAACACAATCCCATGCTCGGGAAGGAGGGTGCGTCCCTGCTGAAAAAGCTTGAATACAGAGGCTATGACAGTACAGGAGCATCGTTTTTTGACAAGGAAGGCAATTTGAATCTTAGAAAAAAAGTCGGAGCACCTTCTGTTGTTGTTGAACAACTTGAAATAGATAAGCTTTCAGGTTATAAGTTCATAGGTCAGGTCAGATGGGCTACTTATGGTTCCGTTGATGACATAAATGCTCAGCCTCATGAAGTTAAATGCTTTAAAAATCTCATAGGAGCCCATAACGGCAACATATCAAATACAGACCGGCTCAAGGAATTTCTCGTTGAAAACGGACATGAAGTGGTTTCAGATAATGACGGAGAGATATTAATTCATCTCATTGAGCATTTTTATGATGCTTCTCTCGGAAGAAAAAAATTACGGTCCGGTGATGAAATAAAAATCAAAGCCATGAAAAGTGCCATAAAAAGAGCACAGAAAATGGTTGACGGTTCTTATGCCGCCTGTATAACAGTTCCTGAAATCAATGGTGTTTTCGCTATAAAATCAGGTTCATCTCTGTATGCGGGCATGGGGACGGATAATAGTGGTAATTTTACTGTTGTATCTTCAGACCTTACATCCGTTCTTTCCAAGACAAGATTTCTTATCCCTCTGAGCGAAGGTGAAGGACTTTTTTTCACACCGGAGGACTATGTGGTCTTTTCTCTTTCGGGTAAAAAAGAACACAAACCGGGATTGACTCGTTCCAGGCTGAATATAAATGAGATCTCTCTGCAGCCGAAGTATCACTTTTTCATGGAGCAGGAGATTCATACTTCGCCTGGTAATATATTTAATATACTTAGATATTATTTTCACGACAAATATGAACGGAATTTTTATGATATTTTTGAAAAGCATGTAGAGGAAGCCAGGGAGATTCTCTACTCTATTTTGAAGCTCTATGAAATATTTGATAAAAAAGAGATGCGTAAAGAATTCGAAAAGATAACTTCAACAAAAGCTTTCAAAGCCATATACTCGAAAGTTGAGACCGTACTTGCCAAAAGTGGTTATCTCGCACAGTTCACATCGGAAGATGAATCACTTCTCGAAGAGATCCTTTCCATTGATATGAACTACCAGGCTAAACTCTACATGATCGACCACATGATAATATGGAAAAAGAAAAGGATGATTCTTAAATACCGGGATAAACTTGTTGAATCTCTCAGAGATTCCCGTAAAAGAGGCTCTCATGTTTATATAGTCGCTTCTGGCACCTCCTATCATGCCGGTCTTGTTGCAGGGTATTTTTTCAACGGCATAGCAAACATAGGTGTCATACCCGCAAATCCCGGAGCGTTCCGTTCTCAGTACATAAACGGTCTGAGAAAAAACGATGTTGTTATAGCTGTCAGCCAGAGCGGGGAAACAAAGGATCTTGTTGACATACTCAACAATATAAGAACGGTTCACGGAAACGACATAAAACTCATAGGGCTGGTCAACAATGAAAACTCTACAATTCCGCAGGAAAAAACAGATTTTTATCTTCCCATAATGTGTGGGGCGGAAATAGCAGTGGCAGCTACAAAATCCTTTACCAGTCAGACTGCACTTTTTTATGCCATAGCTCTGCTCGTGGATTCAGAAGAGAAAACTGTGGCAAAATCACTTGAAAAAGTCAGATACTACATTGATTTTACTCTCAACAATCTTGATGTTACTGTTTCCGAAATAGCTCTTAAAATGTTTCTCAAACCATCCATTCATATTCTCGGCTCATCTCTTATAGGACTTGCGAGGGAAGGAGCATTGAAGATCCGGGAAGTTGTTCTCAATCACACCGAAGGCTATGACTCAGCGGAGTTTAAGCACGGCCCCAATACCATTTTGGGGAAAAACACCATATTTTCTTTTTCCGATATGGAAAAGCTTCACAACGCTATTTTTGAATCCTTCGAAGATCTTCTTGATATAAAATTCTTTGAAGGAAAAAGTAGAGAACGAATAAATGACTATCTGAATATGGTTAAAAATCATAAATTCAGAAGGTTTGATAGAAAAATAACCAACATGCTTTCCATGGGAGTAAGAAATGACAAAAAACTTGAAGATGCTTACAATATCTACAGTGAAAAACTGCAGGTAGATCAGTTTTTTTCGAACTATCCTCTGATTTTTATATGTCCTCCCAATGAGCGAGATAAAAGGATAACCATATCTCAGATACATACTCATAAAATAAGAGGAGCCGATATCATACTCATAGCGGAGGAGGATGAAGATCTGAAAAAAGCGGTTTACGGAAAGCCCATAGGTATTCATGCCTATTCTCCGAGTTATGTGTTTGTTCCCAAAACAGGAGACAAGAATCTTTTTGTTTTTGAAGCTTCTGTTATTCTTCAGATTCTTGCTTTTAAAATGTCAGTCAACAAAATGAAGTATCTTAACAGAAACAAAATAGCAAACCACGGGGTACATCCGGATGTGCCTAAAAATGTAAGCAAATCAATAACGGTTGATTAATCCATGAAACCTTTTCCTAAGCTTAACAGACTGAAAGATTTTGTTATTGTTTTTATCCGCTATGGACTTGCTTCCTTCATACCCGGTCCCATATTTTCAATGACAGGAATCAGAAAGGAAACGGAAAAGGGTGTTAAATACAAAGATATGTCTGTGGGGAAAAGACTTCGCCTTGCCATGGAAGAGCTCGGTACAACTTTTATAAAATTCGGGCAGCTGCTTTCACTTCATGAAGATGTTGTTTCAGATGAAATAGCCGAAGAGCTTAAAAAATTACAGGATGAAATACACCCTCTTCCGCTTGAAAAAATAAATCCTGTTATTGAAAACAATTTTCCAGGCGGCATAGGAACAGTTTTTTCGGAATTTAAAGAGACGCCACTTGCATCAGCTTCAATTTCTCAAGTTTATGAAGCACGCTTGAGAGCAGAAGATGAAGAAGTGGTAATAAAAATAAGAAAACCCGGGGTTGTAGAAAAAGTACAGCAAGATATTGATATTCTTTTTTTTGTTGCCGATATAATGAATAAAAGAAGTTTTCTGGCTGACCATATTGATCTGGTTGACCTTGTGGAAGAGTTTCACGAAATAATGAAAGAGGAACTTGATCTCAAACATGAAGCAAAAAACATACGAAACTTCCGCAAAAATTTCAGCAATGAGGAATGGAAAAACATAGTAGCTTT
>JAWOGE010000197.1:0-8669 GCA_046497165.1 bacterium
AATATACTTTTGAGGGCTGATCCCTATCTTTTTCGGAATCCTCAAAATCCCGGCCAATCCGGATTCAGACAATTATCCGAAAAACCACAACCCTTGCAATTCGTAGCTGAGTAGCGTGCTACGCCGTTAATTATTCAGAATGATTTCAAGGCAAAAGGCGATGTATCTGTCCATTCCCGTATAGATTAAGATTTCTCCGTTTTATTATATTTTCATCCTCTTATTGACATATCGGAAAAAAAATAATATCTTGAGGTTGAAGTGTTATTTGGGAGGTCTTTATGGACAACAAAAAATCCCCGACTTTTAAATGTCCCGACTGTGAAACACTTTATAAAATTCCAGAGGGTGTTTCCGAAAAAGATGTAAAAGTCAAGTGCAGAAAATGCGGCAGTATAATAGCTTTTGAAAATAAGGATGAAAAAGTTATTCCCGTTTCTCTTACATATTTTAAAAACAGTCTTGTGAGAAAAGAGAACGGAAACATTATTAAAATCGCTAATTTTAAAGATTTTCTGGATAAATTCAAAGAAGAAGCTTTTAAAGCAGATGATGAAATAAGCAATGATGGAGCAAAATGGGATGTCATAGCAGATCGGGATGATTTTTGCGAGCTTCTTGAGCCTGAAGAGGAAGAACCCATCATCATTGATGAAAACTCCTTTAAAAACAGCATGGTGACCAGGGAAAACGGGAAAGAGATTCCCATTAAAAATCTTGCGGAACTTCAGCTTAAAATTGCAAGAGGTGAACTTTCTTCAAAGGACAAGATCTCTTTTTCCGACAATGAATTGACGCCCTCTCCTCTCGGCGAAATTCCACGGCTGGAAGCTTTTTTTCAACTTTCCGAAAAAGGCTCGGCTTCTAAACCTGATAAAGAAAAAAAATCGAAAACAAAATCTGATTTTGAATTTAAAAGGGATGACGAGCCCCTCGAAGAACAGCTTCAAAATGATGCCGGTCTTGAAGACAACACAACATCTACTGTTGAAAACCCTGTTCAGAAAGAAGCCAAAAAAAGTCTTGCCGAAATAATGGAGCAACAGAAAGCTGAAAAGGAAAAACAAGCTGAAAAAAACACGGAAAAATCCGAAGATTCCTCTGAAAAGCCTGCGGAAAAACCAAAAAAATCTCTTGCAGATGTCTTGGAGGAGGAAAACAAAAAAAGTGGTGAAGAAAAACAGTCATCCGAAATTGAAAATGATGCTTCTTCCGACCCCCGGAAGGAGCTGAAGGATATAATAGACAAACATACTTCCGAAACTCAAACAGCGTCAGAACCTGAAAAAGAGGAACCTTCCGGCAAAATTCCATCCGAAGAAGAAGCTTCTGAAAATAACCGGTCTTCTGAAAATCAGGAAGAAAAGAAAAAGAACTCATCACCCGAAAGTGTAAACGAAGAAAATTCAGATGACGAACTCTCTCAGCTTCTTACCGAAGATGAAGACGATCTGATATTTGAAGAAAAAAGCGGCTTTGGTAAAATTGCATCTATTATAGTTCTACTCTGCATATTGGCCGCAGGAGGTATCTACTTCTATTTTTTCCACATGAATCGGGGAGAACGAATTAAAAACCTGCCCGATGAATCAAGCTCTGTCGCTGAGTCGGAAGAGAAAATACCGGATCACTCTGAAAAAAATATAATGGAACCTGAATCACTGTCTGAACAAGAGAAGAAGGAAGAAAAAGAGGAACCGGCGGAGATCGAAGAGGAGAAAAAGCCGGTTCGTAAAACAAAAACCGTAACTGAAAAAAAACCGAAACCCCGAAGAAGAAAAACAAGAAGAAGCTCCCCTGCCGGAATGGCAAAACAGGGCTGGGGACTGATAGACAGAGGCAATTTTAATAAGGCCATAAAAATATTCAGTATCATTATAAAAAACAACCCCTCTTTTGACGATGCCTACTACGGGCTTGCCGAAGCTTACAATCTCAAAGGTGAAAAGCAAAAAGCGGTTAAATATTATAAACAATATCTGAAAACTACAGAGGGTCGTAAAAACAAACAACTTATCAATAACATAATAAACAACATTTCGGAATAGATTGTAATTATATCATTTCAACTTCATTTCATTGACATATACCATATGCTAAATATCATAATCCAGTAGTTTTTTAAAAATAAAAAGGAGTAGATTTCATGAAAGATTATAAAATCAAAGATATATCTCTTGCAGATTTTGGGAAAAAAGAGATTGAGATGGCTGAAATAGAGATGCCCGGACTCATGGCAATCCGCAAAAAACACTCTTCGGACAAACCTCTCAAAGGTGCTAAAATATCAGGCAGCCTCCACATGACAGTTCAGACAGCTGTTCTCATTGAAACTCTCAGAGAGCTGGGTGCCGAAGTCCGCTGGGCTAGCTGTAATATTTTTTCCACACAGGATCATGCCGCGGCAGCTGTGGCAGACAGCGGAGTGCCTGTTTTTGCGTGGAAAGGGGAATCTCTTGCCGAATACTGGGAATGTACTCGCAGAGCTCTTGTATTTCCGGACGGAAGCGGCCCGGATCTGATTGTGGACGATGGAGGCGATGCAACTATGATGGTTCATTACGGTGCAAGGGGTGAAAAAGACCCTGCATTTCTCGAAACCGTCCCGGGTAGTAGAGATGAAAAATATCTTCTTGAAGAACTTAAAAATTTCAGAAAGGAAAATGATAATTTCTGGGCATCCGCCGTTGAAAATATCCGTGGAGTATCTGAAGAGACAACAACAGGAGTTCATCGCCTTTACCAGTGGAACAAAGAAGGGACTCTCATGTTTCCGGCCATGAATGTAAACGATTCGGTTACAAAATCCAAATTCGACAATCTCTACGGCTGCAGAGAATCACTTATAGACGGTATAAAAAGAGCTACCGATGTTATGCTTGCAGGTAAGCTTGCGGTTGTATGCGGCTATGGTGATGTGGGCAAAGGTTCCGCCCAGTCTTTGAGAGCCTTGGGAGCTCGTGTGGTTATAACAGAAATTGATCCTATATGTGCACTTCAGGCCGCCATGGAGGGATTCAGTGTACAAACACTTGAAGATGTTGTTTCCGAAGCGGATATGTTTGTAACTGCAACCGGCAACAGAGATATAATAACCGTGGAACACATGAAAAAAATGAAACATATGGCCATTGTGTGTAATATCGGACATTTTGACCACGAGATACAGGTTGACGCACTTTACGCCCTTGAAGGTGTAAAAAAGATCAATATAAAACCACAGGTCGATCGTATTGAAATTCCCGGAGGAAACTCAATAATTCTTCTTTCCGAAGGAAGGCTTGTGAATCTCGGCAATGCCACCGGGCATCCCAGTTTTGTAATGAGCAACTCATTTACGAATCAGGTTCTCGCTCAGATAGATCTCTGGGAAAAAGATTATGAAACCGGTGTTTATGTTCTTCCTAAAAAACTTGATGAGGATGTTGCCCGTCTCCACCTTTCAAAACTCGGTGCAAAACTCACAAAACTTACAGGCAAACAGGCTGAATATATAGGAGTTCCCACTGACGGACCGTATAAACCGGATTATTACCGCTATTAATTTGACAATATAATGTTTTGAAATATCATTGAAATAATTACTTATACGGAGTTACACATGGGTGTTGCCGAATGGTTGACGGAAAGTTTTTATAACGGGGAACTTTTCTTTTATGTTATTCCGCTTTTTCTGCTGATTCTTCTGATTATTGTAATTTTCATTCCCGAAGAAGATACAGAGGACAAAGACAAAGATAAAGATAAAGATAAAGATAGGGACTTTGAACAAAAAAAGGAACAAATCTCCGGCGAAAGCTCTTTCATAAAAGATGAGCCTGAGATGCCTTCAGAAAAAAAAGAACCGGTCAAGGAAAAACCGGAAACTCCTCTTAAAGAAAAAGAGGACGGGGCTATTGAAGAAAAAAAGCGGGAACCTGCCACCTATGAAGACGGCCTCGAAAAAACCAGAAAAGGATTCATTTCCAAACTTATGGGTGTTTTTTCAGCTTCAGCCATTGACGACGATATGATGGAAGAGCTTGAAGAGATACTTTATACAGCTGACATAGGTACGAAAACAGTGACTTCTCTTCTTGAGGAAATTGAAGGAAACAGAAAAGATTTTTCCAACGGCAATGAAGTTAAAAGTTTTCTGAAGAAAAAAATGAAAAAGATGCTCGAAAAAGTCGAAAAACCCTTTGTTCCTGAAAAAAAAGCTCCTTTTGTAATTCTTATGGCCGGTGTCAACGGTGCCGGAAAAACAACAACCATAGCCAAACTTGTAACTCTGTTTGAAAAAAAACACGGTTTGAAAACCATAATCGCCGCTGCCGACACCTTCAGAGCTGCCGCAAAAGAGCAGATAGAAAAATGGGGCGAGCGTACCGGTGCTGAAGTGGTTTCCGATAAAGAAGGTGCTGACCCGGGAGCTGTAACCTATAACGCTATTCAGGCTGCACGGGCAAAAAACATTGATGTGGTCATTGTTGATACCGCAGGAAGACTTCAAAACAGAGTGAACCTTATGAAAGAACTTGAAAAAGTTTACCGTGTTGCCGGAAAAGCCTGTGAAGGAGCACCTCACGAAGTTCTTCTTGTGCTTGATGCAAACAGTGGACAGAACGCTGTTGCCCAGGCTGAACAGTTCAACAGTCATGTTCCTGTTTCAGGACTTGTTATGACTAAACTGGACGGAACCGCCAAAGGGGGAACGGTACTTTCCATAGCCAATGAATTGGAACTTCCTATATATTTTATAGGCATAGGGGAACAAATACAGGATCTTGTTCCTTTCGATTCTGATAAATTTGTGGAGGCATTGTTTAAATGACTAAAAAATTTAAATGGACCGTGGAAACACTTGAAATTTTTAAAAAAAAGTTCATTCAGCAAGAACTCGGTGACATAATAATTCCCCGCGAAACAATAGAAGATTTCGAAGAGTTCACAGCAGGTTCTCAAATATCCTTTGTGCTCAATATAGAAAAAAACAATCTTAAAATAGAACTCAATGGTGATATTCAATGGAAAAGACCCAGCCCTATAACTCTGCCTCACAAAAAACTTCCCGCAGGTCTGGGGATAAAACTCAATGACAAAAGCATACAGGAACTCAAACCTTTTTTTCCTGATATGACCTACGATCTTGAAGATATGAACGAACAGAGAGTCGGAGGCAACTATATAAAAATACGCCGTGATTTTTCAAAAAAGAAAAAAAAGTCATCACGAGAAGATGAAAACAGAACCCACCCGCGAATACCCGTTGCAGCTTTCGGAGAAGTCTTTTTTGACGATGAATCCACAGATATGAAAGTAATAGACATAAGTCTCGCCGGAATGGGTTTTTACATAAATGAACCCGTACCTGTGGGTGAGGAGATTCTTGTTATATTTGAAGATGAACAGTATCATAAGAAATTTTTCATCCGTTCAAAAGTTGTCCGCCATTTAAAGATAAAAAAGAAAACCATAGGCATTGCAGTACGATTTCTGTTCAGTGAGGACAACACACAGAAAAAAGCACTTGTAAACTACATCGCCCGTCATTCGTGATACATATTGCCCGCAGATCACTTCATATTGAAAACAACCGTCTTGTCCTGTCCAAAAAAGATGCCCACTATCTTTTCAGAGTCAGAAGAGTTCGAAACGGGGATAAATTCACAGCCACAGATGGAACTCATTTTTATAAATTCATTTTAAAGGAAAACAAAAACGAACTTTTTCCGGAAATGGAAGCATCCATGACGGTGGAAAAATCCGAACACAGAATAATCGCTATAATTCCGCTTGCCGACCTCAATGCCGTTGAATCCGCCATAAGAAACAGCGTTCAGGCAGGAGCAGACAACTTATCTATAATCAAAACAAAATTCAGCAACACTTTTGTAAAGACACTAAAAAAAAAGAGAAACCGTCACGAAAAAATAATACTGGATTCCTGCTCTCAATCTCGGCGTAAAACAATTCCTTCAGTGGAATTTTCAGATTTTCAGTCCACTCTTGAAAGCCCCGGCTTACATCTGATAATGCACCCCGGCAAAAAAGCTTTAGATTTTTCTTCAATTCCAAAAAGAAAAAACATATATGTCTGGACAGGTCCTGAAGGTGGCTTTTCACCCGAAGAAACAGCTGAATTTTCTAAAAACAATAACGCTTTTTTTATCTCCTTAAACACACCGATTCTCCGCATGGAAAATGCGGTCACCGCCGGAGTGGCAATAACAAGGCATCTTTTCCCTTAATTACAGGGTAGTTTCACAGAAAAACACGAAGTTGAATCTGTAAAATTAAACGGGTTCAAAGGGGTTTGTTCCCCTGCGTGCCAATACAGATGTCACTTCAAACGGAAAAAACTTTAACACCTCAAAAGATTCTCGAGCGGAATGCCTCTGTATGCAGGTTTAAGTCTGAATGCCCTTAATTGACAAACAAAAACTGTTGTGCTACCATTCAGCCTGTATATTGCAATGCGGGAATATGACATGAAAGACAAAGATGTTATTCTGGGAATAGAAACCAGCTGTGATGATACATCCATAGCTCTTGTGGACAGGAATTTTTCAGTTTTGGGGATGGAGACAGTGTCCCAGGACTCTGTGCACAAACTTTTCGGAGGTGTTATTCCGGAGATTGCCGCACGGAATCACATAGCGTGGATAATTCCTGCAATTCATAAAGTAATGGAAAAAACCGATGTGGATAAAAAACATATTAAAGCTGTGGCTGTAACAACTTCTCCGGGACTGGTGGGGAGTCTCCTGGTTGGAACTGCCGCAGCCAAAGGTCTGTGTTCAGGATGGAATATTCCTCTCATATCTGTCAACCATCTTCACGGACATATTTACAGTGCTTTTCTCAACGAACCGGAAATTCCCCGGGAACCTTTTCTATCTCTTGTGGTTTCGGGAGGCCACACTTCTCTGATCTCTGTTAAGAACAACACCTTCAGAATCATCGGAGAAACAATGGATGACGCAGCCGGAGAAGCTTTCGACAAAGTGGCAAAGATGATCGGGCTTCCCTATCCGGGAGGGCCCGCCATTGATGCTGTGGCAAAAAAGGGCCGGCTCGGAAATTACAAACTTCCCCGCCTTCTGACTTCACCGAAATACAGAAAAAAAACTCTTTTCAGTTTCAGCGGAATGAAGACAGCCGTGAAAAAGATACTTTCAGAGGAAGAGAACATATCCGTTTCTGACCTTATGGCTGAATTTCAGGACAAAGTAACGGAACTCATAGAAAGAAAACTGGAACTTGCCATAACTTTAAACAAATGGAACGGTCTTGTTGTGGCGGGCGGCGTATCGGCAAATTCGGTTCTGAGAAAAAAAATGCAGAATTTTTCTAAAAAACACGAAATCCCTCTTTACATGCCTGAGCTTAAATTCTGCGGAGACAACGGTGCTATGATAGCTGCCGCCGCTTTTAAAAGATATGACAGCGGTTCTTTCTCGTCTCTGGATTGTGATGTTTCTTCGGAGAGCTTAAATTGAGCGGCAATAAAATTGAAAACATGCTTTCTCAATTCAGAATACGCCCTTCAAAGCGTTTCGGTCAGCATTTTCTCATTGATGAAGATATCAGAGACGCTATAATACTCGAACTTGAGGACAAAAAAGATTTTTATCTTGAAATAGGACCGGGGCCCGGCATACTTACGGAAAAAGTCCTTGAAAAGGGTTTGTCACCTTTTACAGTTTGCGAAATTGAAAGGAATATGATCGAAATACTTGAAAAACGCTTCGGGGATTCTGTTTCTGTGATAAAAAAAGATGGCGCACGGCTGAATATATCGGAAAAATTTTCAGGAAAAAGCGGTGTTGTTTTTGGGAACCTCCCCTACAATTCGGGCACGGCAATTCTCCGCAATGTAATAAGGCACAGCACTAAAATTTCAACTGCGATTTTTATGCTTCAGAAAGAGGTTGCCCATAAAATTATCGCCAACCCGGAGGAAAGACTTTTTTCTCCCATGGCGGGACTTATACATTTCACAGGCAAAGCTCAATCTCTTTTCGATGTTCCACCATCCTCTTTCCGACCCCCTCCCGAAGTTCAGTCCTCTGTCATAAGAGCTGATTTTTCCGAGCATTCCTATTCCCCGGCTGAAATTGAAAAAATATTCAAAATCCTGTGGAAACTGTTTTCCCACAGGAGGAAAACAATGAACAATATTTTCAAAATGCATGGGTTTGATAAAATATTATTCGAAAAATACAACATCCAGCCATCTTCAAGAATTGAAAAACTTTCGTTTGACAAGATAAGAAAACTTGTTTCATCAATTATGGAGTGTCAGTAATGAAAAAAGTAACTGCACCAAGCATAATGAAAAAAAAGGGCAGAGAAAAGATAGTTATGGTAACATGTTATGACTACACCATGGCAAGACTTCTCGAAAAATCTGAAGTTGATTCGATTCTGGTAGGAGACAGTCTCGGAATGGTTATCAAGGGAGATGTAGACACTCTTTCTGTTACCACCGAGGAGATCGCCTATCATGTTTCATGCGTCAGAAAAGGAGCTGAAAAACCCTTTCTCATTGCCGACATGCCCTTCGGAAGCTATCAAAATTCTGATGAAAACGGCATTATGAACGCAATAAATCTTATAAAAGCAGGGGCGGAAGCAGTTAAGCTGGAAGGGGGGAAAGAGATTATTCCTCTGGTAAAAAAATTGAC
>JAWOGE010000322.1:0-11607 GCA_046497165.1 bacterium
ATTCCTTTGTATGAAAAAATAGAAAACGGACGAAGCATGTTGAAAAAGAAAGGGCTGTCATCTGTAGGAGCCGAAAGATTCAGAGGGTAGTTTGCGAGCATGGTTTTCCGTTTTTCCATGTCTGTAACATGAGAAAAAAGAGAGGATTCCTCTTCCCCGCCGGCAAGAAGAACTGTGAAATTCATTTTTTCACATACATCGAGAAAACGGTTTATTTTTTCTTCAGTGAAAGGAGTTCGGGAAACAATGATAGTTCCTGTTCCGAACTCTTCTCCCTCCGGAGCTTCGGGGACTTCATCTCCTGAATAAAGAGTCGCGGCAAGCAGTATATGTTTCTCCGGCTCTGTAACACCTCTTTTTAAAAGTGTTTTCACAGCAAGATTGGTCAGTCGAAGCATCTCTCCCGGTCTTTTCTTGTAATACCATCTGCTCATAGTAACAACACCGTCTTCAGTAAGATGATCAAAAAATGAATTCCATCCTTCAACGGTATAAAGACTGTTTTCGGTCAAAACAAAAGCGCCGGAAGCAGTTGCGGCCCACGAATCTATGAGAGAGGCCTGTATCATATCGTATTTTCTATCGTGTCTTTCAATGTAACTTCTGGCCTCGTCGTGTATAAGATGAACATTGTCATAGCTCTCAAAAGGATATGTGAAATCCGAAAACTCTTCGGTGACAGCTTGCAGTATTTTTTCGTTGATTTCAATTCCCCAGACACCTTTCTGGTTGAAATAATGAGCAGCCAGTATATCTCTGCCTCCACCCACACCTATCACCGCAATGTCGGCATCCTGTACAATCATGTGAGCAAGGTTGGTTATGTCATATTTCAAATGATGGAGATTTTTTATTTTCTTTTCCTTTCCTGTAATAATGGAAGCGGCTGCAGCATCGATAACAAGATTTTTCTGGGGAACCTCATAATCCGGATATTTTTCGTTGAATACAGAAGAGTTTCCCCATCCAAATGCTTTTTTTGAATAAGGCTGAACTGTTATTCTTGAAAAGGGTGTCCATGTCTCCCACTCTATATCTGTTTCTATCTTGGCGTTTTTCTGAGCTGTATGAACTTTGTTCCACTCCACTCTGAAAAAAGTTGTAAAATGATTGAAAACAACCAGTATGAGAACACAGGAAACGCCAAGCAGATAAATCTTTTTCCTACTTAGACACCATGCTCCGAAAAACCCCACCGCACCGATCAAAAATATGAAACTCACTGCATCCGTATTACTCAGAAAAACAAAAAATACAAGAGCCCCGGTGGCGGCTCCTGCAAGATCCGAAGCGTAAAGTTTGTTGACATGCCTTATGTATTTTGTAGCAAGTATCAGCGAAACAATTACGCCTGAAAAATAAAAAGGAACTGCAGCCGAAAGATATATCAGAAGTACGGTGAAAATTCCTACTCCGGTAAAACGCGGTATAAACGGAATTGAAAGAAGGAGAATTATAGACCCCAGAACCGCAATGGAAAATCTGCCCGAATAGCTTGTGATTATATTTTCAACTTCACTGTCGGAGCGTTTGTTATATCCTGAAACAAAAACTTTGACAGCACCGGTACTCATGCCGAACATGGCGACGGATATTGCCATGAAAGCATAATGATACCACATTGTCACACTGAAAATCCGGGTGAGAGATATTTCCAGCCCGAGAGTTGCAAGAGATGTCAGAAAAACAATTAAATACAACTTTTTGTTCATTAAAAACCTCATTTATCAGACAAAATCAAAAGATGATACTAAAACATATTGAATTAGTCAACACTTTTACCGCAACTTAACTCAGAATCGAACGATTCAGGTTTTATTTCTCTTTCTCAGATTCTGAAAGTTCTTTTTTTATTTCAAGAACTTTTTTAACAGGAAGACTTGTTATGGATGAAACTGTTTTAACGGGTATTTTGCATGTGCGAAACTTGTGTTTAATAAAATTGAGTTCGTTCTGAAATATCCGATCTATGGTGCTTTTTCAAGTAACTTTTCGAACATTGACAGTGCCTTATCTCTGGTCTTTTTCCGGATTTTCCCCCGGTCACCTTTGATGAGAAATCTTTCTATTTTTAAATTCTGTTTCGACTTTACTCCCACAAAAACAGTGCCTACGGGTTTTTCTTCTGTTCCGCCTTCGGGGCCTGCCAATCCGGATACCGCTATCCCGTGTTCTGTGGAGAGTCCTGAAAGCATCTCCCGAACTGTTTTTTCGGACACCGCACCGTATTTTTTAATGGTTTCTTCTTTAACATCGAGGCGTTTTATTTTAGAGGAGTTGCTGTAAGTAACAAGTCCTTCTGTAAAAACATTCGATACTCCCGGTACAGAAACAAAGGCATCACTTATAAGTCCGCCTGTACAGCTTTCCGCCACAGAAAAGTTTATGGATTGAGACAAACACATGGAAACTATTTTTTCAGCTTTCATTTTTCTCCTCTTCCTGTTTTCTGAATTGCGAAGGTGTCATGCCGGTGAACCTTTTGAAAACCGTGTTAAAAGATGATTTTGATTTGAATCCGCAGTCATAAGCAACAGCCAGTATGGTTATGTGTTTGTTTTCAGGGTCAAGAAGCATCCGTTTTACGGTGTCAACACGGTATCTGTTTACAAAGGTGTAAAAATTTTTGTCAAATTCGCTGTTTATAACCTGAGAGAGATGGTGCGGTTTTATTTCAAGCATATCTGCAAGTTTTCTTATGCTTAGTTCTTCATCCAGATAAGGTTTCTCTTTTTCCATGAATTCAAGTATGCGTTTTTTGTATTCATTAACAACTTTGCTGTCCAGGCTGCTGGAGCTGTATTTTTGTTGAAGTTCATCTTCAACTTCCCGGAGCTCTTCGTCTTTAATATTTATAATTTCGTTCAACTCTTTGTTTATGTTGACTATTCCTCTCATTCTTATTTTGTAGACAATGAATCCCACTGAAAAACTGCCTGCAAACAAAATAATAAAAAACCAGAATGATTCATAGAAGCGAGGTTTTTTAGTTATTGATACTGTTGTGGGCGGAATTGAAATGTTCAGAGAGGAGATAAATGCTTTAACTGAAAAAGTATATTCTCCTGCGGGAAGACTGCTGTATCTCGCTGTTCTTGAAAAATCCGCTTTGTGCCAGTCTCTGTCAAAACCTTCAAGTTTATAGAAAAAAGATATGTCGTCTGGTGAGGAGAAAAAAGGAGCTGTAAAAGATATTGAAAGGTTTCGGTCGTAAGGGTCAAGAACGATATCGTCGTTAAAAGAGAACTTTTTTCTTTCAACAGAAATTTTTTCCAGAATAACATCGGGGGGAGTAGAGTGAGGCAGACTGTGTTCGGGGTCGTGAAAAGCTATTCCGCCTATGGTTGCAAACCACAGAGTTCCGTCTTCCGCTTTCATAGAAGATGACTGAAGTCCACCTACGAATTCGGGGTTTTTTATACCTTCACTTTTTGAAAAGAATCTTACAGAAAGTTTTTCAGAGGGGTTTTTTATAAAATTTTCAAGATTTTCTATACTTATGTTGCTTATTCCGGTATTTGTTGTAAGCCATAGAGTTTTTTGATTATCTTCGGTGATTTTATGAACGATGTTAGAAGAGAGACCATCTTTTTTTGTGATAAATATAAATTTTTTCTTTTGTGAATCATAAAAAGCAAGACCATTTTCGTTGCTCCCCAGCCAGATGTTTCCCTTCGAGTCTTTAAACACATCTGTGAAAGCAACTTTTTTTTCAAGGTTTTTCCATGCCGGAAGATAAGAAAAACCGTTGTCTTTTTCATATTCAACTATTCCCGAATGTTCGGCAACAAACCACAGGAAGCCCTTTTCTTTTTCAAATATGTCTCTGATAACAGTCTCATCTCCGAGAGGAAATTCATTGGAAAGAGCTTTAAAAGATTCACCGTCGAATTTCATAATCGGGGGATTATATCCGCCTGTCCACAAAGTATCTTCCGCATCTCTGTAAATAACCGAAACTATCTGTTGGTTTTCAGGAAAAGATTTATGTGTTCTAACACTGCGGTCAGATATGTTTATTGAAAAAATTCCTTCGGCATATGTTCCTACTCTGAGAAATTCACCGTCTGAATAAAGAGCTGTAACACCGAAGGACTTGTCCGGACTGAGGTCAAAGGGATAGAAAACACCGTCTTTACGATAATTGAGTCCTGAAAGATATGTGCCGGCCCATATGGTTTTATCCTTTGTCTGTTCAATTGAAAATATTCTGTCGGAGGAGAGTCCGTCGGATGTAGTAAATGTGGTGAAATGACCTTCACGAAAAAGATGAAGGCCGTTTCCGAATGTTCCGACCCATAAATTTCCTCCTCGATCTCCGTATAAAGTTCTGATGTACTGGGATGATATTTTTTCAGGTCCGGAAAAAGTTAAGATAGAATCTTCTTCGTTTATCATATTTAAACCATTTGCAGTTCCAACCATCAAATTGTTCCAGGCGTCTTCGGCAATTGAAAAAACTTTTTCGGAAAGCAGACCATCTTTTTTTGAAAAAACTGTAAAAATATCTCCGTCAATTCTTGTTATTCCGTTTTTTGAAGTTCCCAGCCACATCCTGTCTTTGCTATCTCTGTAGATCGTTCTCACAAGATTACCGGAAAGTCCTGAGTCTGTTGTGTATCTTTTTTTAAGTTCACCGTCTTCTGAAATAAGAAAAACTCCGTTATCAGTAGCCACCCATATTGTTCCGTCTGTTACAACTTCACAGTCGTATATTGAAGATAGCATATTTCCGGCATCGGCAGGCTCTATGGGTAGAACATCGTTGTTTTCTATACGATAAAGACCATTGCCGTAAGTTCCGGCAACAATAACATCTCCATATTGAGACATTGAGCTTATGCTCATGGCTTCAGTGGCGGAAATATGGGTAAAAACATCTTCCGGTGATTTTGAAACTATGCCACCTCTTTTAAGTCCGATAAGCAGGTCCCCTTCATCCGTTCTGAGGAGAGCCGAAACATGGGAGCTTTTTAAAGCCTCTGTGTTCCATGAGCCGAAAGTTATAAAGGAGTGTCCGTCAAAGCGAGCCAGTCCTTCAGCGGTTGCAATCCATAAAAACCCATCATTGTCCTGAGTAATGTCGTATATGGAGTTCTGAGGAAGATTGTTTTCAATGGAATAGGTTTTATGTACAAGATGGTAAAGATATGTGTCATGCTGTGCAAAAAGCGAAATTGGAAAAAAGAATAAAAAGAAAAAAATATATCTCATTCTGTCTGCCCCCGTTTTCATAGTAATCAAGAATATCCGAAATGTTAAATTATGGCAATTTTATAAACATAAAAAATATACAGCCGATCTTTTTAACGAAAATCTTTTCTTGAATAATAACGCTCTTCTGATAATATTGTTACGAAATATGCAGGGAGGATTACATGTTTCGAAAATTTGCGGCTGTTTTGTTTCTTCTGATTTCATCAATATCCTGTGTGACGGTTCAGCCGGAGAAAGATACAGGGCCTGTTTTTGAAGAGGCCGTAAAAAAAGTTCGTACACTTGAAAAAAATGCTCGTTATGATGAAGCTGAAAAAAAAGTGAGAAGATATCTTCAGCAAAGCTGGGCGGAGTACCAGCAAAATGAGTTTCGTTACCATCTGGCTTGGATTCTTTATAAAAAAGGCCGTTTCGACAGAGCTCTCACCGTACTTGAATACCTGGAGGAAAGTGACAGGCTTATGAAAAAAGTTAATGCACTGGGGGCCAACGCCGCTTTTCAGAATAACGACTATGAAAAAGCACTTGATTTCTCTTTGAAACTTTATCCTTATTTAAAAGAAGAAGCTGACAAGATACCATTATCACGAATAATTTTCTTAAGCTACCTCAAGAGTGACAATATTGACAAGGCAGCTAAATGGTATGCTGCCATAAATAAAAGTAAACGATCTGCCGTTGAACATGATTTGGAAAATTTCTTTTCAGAAAAACCGGAGGAGAAGAAAAGTTTTTTTGAAAAAGTTGAGGACGCTGAAAAAGAGCTCCCTTTACCTGCAAAAAAACCTGCAGAGGATGATGTTGAAGATATTGAAAAGGATGAAGATGAGGAAGATGTTTCACCGGAAATTGATGCCTCCTACGAACCTGACTGGAACAGTTTGTGTGTTTTTCTTTCCGGGGAACGAAAATGGGAGAGATATAATGAATCTGTAAAGAATTTTATCCCCTGGTATGTAAAAGAGATTGAAAAAAACGAGGATTTTACTGTTAATTTTATGAAGTATTTCCATATTGAAGATATAGAAAAGCAGTTTGTTTCGGCAAAGGAAAAAGGATGCTTTGCTGTTGCCGGACCTCTTTTCACAAAAGAGCTGGCCCATAAATTTCATGAGGAATCCATAAAGCATTCCATGCCTGTTATCTCCTATTCTCCATGGAACAGTTCAGAAAAAGGATTTTTCTTTAATTTCAACTACACCCTTGACATGGAAGCGAATGATGTTGTCAAACATCTTATTTCAGAAGATAAAAAAAATTACGCTATACTTTACAGCGGTACTGTAAGTGGTAGGGAACAAAGAGATGTTTACTGGAATGCAATAGAAAAATCAGGAGGAAAAATTGTCGACGCAATAGAATTTTCTCCTGATGAACGCTCTTTTCTGCGACATCTTGACAGTATTATCACAATGCCTCATAACTATGAAGAAGTTGTTGCACGATATAAACAAAATCATGCCCATGAATATAAAAACAGAACTCTTCTTGACAGAGCCGTGGAAAGATTTAAAAAGCTTGCTCCGGGACAACTTGAAGCTGATGTTATAATTGTTCTTATGGATACCGGCCAGACAGCCATGCTTATACCGGCTTTTTCATATATGAATGTCGGTCTTGATTATTACTCCCCTTTTTTAAAGAGACAGATGGAAGCCCATCAAAAAAAACTTGATAAAAAAAATCTTGACTGGGAGATGGATACCGTAATTTTTGTTCCCCGTTATCTTGTAAAATACGATGCCCGCTTTATTGACAGACTGAACAAACATATTGAGGGCATGATTATTTCAGCTCCTTTTACTCCTGAAGAGGGGGATGAATCGGAAGAACTTATGGAGCTTAATGAAAAAGTACAGAGTGAATTTGACAGGGAGATATATGCATCGGAACAGATTCTTGCTGAGATAATAAAGCTTCTCTTTGATGCTGTGGAAAAAACGGAGGGTGACTCTGTTGCCGATTTTTATTCTGTTTTGAAAAATGAAAAGTTTACTTCAATTCTTACCGGCCGGGAAATTTATTTTGATGAAAACAATAGGCTTGTTGGACAAACTGAACTGTATCGCGGTGTGAAAGACAGAGGATTTGTTCCTCTTTCATCTTTGGAAAAAGAAGAAAAAGAAGAAGATGGTGATGAGCCCGACGCAGAGGATTCTGCTCAGAATGAAAATGAAAATGAAAGGAGTCCTTAATATTGATTACAGCTGTTCTGCGTTCTGCAGTAGTTTTTATGTATGCTGTTTTTGCATCATTTCGGGCACTTTTCTTTGCTCCTGTTCGTCGTTTGGGTTTTAAATCATACACCGACAAATTTGTAGAAAATTTTTATAAAGATATCCTTTCCATAAGTGGTGTTGTAGTGGAGGTTGAAGGTCTTGAAAATATTGATCCTGAAAAACATTTTGTTATTTTCTCCAACCATCAGAGCATGTTGGATATCCCTGTAGTTGGAGCTGTATTCCCGGGTCGTACGCGCATAATAGCAAAAAAGGAATTAAAAAAAGTTCCCTTTTTCGGATGGAGTATGTGGTTTTATGATTTTGTTTTTATAGACAGAAGAAATAAGAAAAAAGCTGTCAGAGCACTGAAGCAGGCCTCGGAATTGTTGAAAAAATATTCAATTATAATTTTTCCGGAAGGAACCCGTTCAATTGATGGAAAAGTCAGCAGTTTCAAAACCGGAGGTATTTCACTTGCAAAGAAAGCAAAAGTCGGAATACTTCCTGTTGCTGTTTCCGGAACACGCGAACTTCTCCCGAAATCCTCTTTTCTCATGAAAAAGGGCAATGTCAGGGTTAAAATATTTCCCCCGGTTTACCCCGATGGTGAAAAATCTAAAAATGAAATAGCAACAACTCTTCAGAATGAAATAAAAAATTTTGTTGATGAAAACCAAACCGGCGGTTTGTAAAATTCACAGCCATTTGTGAAAAATCATATCCGATGATGTTATACGCATACCGAGTTTCTGCAGTATGGCTATGGCCGCATAATTGCTGTACATTGTTCTGACCACCACTTTTTCGATTCCCTGTTTATTTATTTCCCGAAGAGCAGCTCTGTTTAGAAAGTCCCCGAGACCTTTGCTCCTGCAGTTGCTGTCAACAGCTATAAAATCAAGACTTGCAAAATTGTATCGTGAGAACAGAGATATGGCCGGATTTGTTTTAAAGGATATTACACCTTCTATTTTTCCGGTATCTCTGTTTTTTGCAGCCAGGGTTGTGGTGTTATTCATTTTCAGAGTTTTTGTAACCAGCGTTCCGTAAAGATCGCCTATTTTATCATGAGGAATAGATGTGTCATAATTATAATGATTGTGAGCATGATTTTTACATACAAGTCTATGTATCTCGTCAGCATTTTCCTGCTTTGCTTTTTCTATATCCACATTTCCGTTGAAATAGGGTTCTTTTTCTAAACTTTTTATGAGACAGTTTATGGTACCGCTTACAGTTTTAAAATTGTTGTGCTGAAAAAGAGCTATTGTTTCGGTGTCCGGAGCGGCTGCCTTGAAATCGACAAAATGCCCTTTTTTCTGTTTTATCATATCTATGCAAAATGCGAGAAAAGAACTTCGGTCTGAAATATCAACATCGGGAGATATAAGAAAATGTCTGAGAGAGTGAGAGTTGACACCGAGTTTTCCAGTAACCAAGCGGTTCACAACAGAGAATGAAAACGCTTTTAATTTGTTTTTATGAAGAAGGGCACAGGAGATACCTTTGTGGCTTACGACAGTGTTCCAGAGGTATTCAAGCATCTCCTCTTTTTTTATGCCGAGTTTTTTAATCTGAAAATCACGATAAGGGAAAGAGTTGAACAGTGATATTATTTCATTTTTGTATTGTTTCGGTGAAGAAAGGCATAGTAGTTCAGTTGTGGTGTTCTTCATTTCAACATCCATTAGCAGTTATCTTCTTTTCCAGATTTCTTTTTTCAGCACAAGGGGGTGTTCCTCTTTAAGTGCGTTATTCAAGGCCGCAAGAACATCTTTGGGAACCACTACATCATTGACTTTGTGTTTCTTCTGAACTTTAAAAAAGTAGTTCCGCTGTTTTTTGGTAAATCCTTTGCCCTTGTTGAATTTTTCCGGAAGCAGAGATTTGTAATCTTTTTCGGAGAACGCTTTTCTGAGACCGTTTAGCGACATGGATGTACATTGGATTGTTACACCATCAAAATTCATTTTGAGTCGATACTTTTTATAATGCTTATGAGTGCTTATGAGCTTGCCTTCTTTTATAAGACTTTCAAAATATTCATAGGCTTTTCTTTCCTGTTCGGGAGTGGTTTTTATTTTGAAAGCGATCGTAGTTCTGAATCTTTTTTGTTTCGCTTTGAAATAGTCAACACTTTTTTCTCCACGCCAAACACGCATTATTCCTTCGCCGCTAAAATTGAGATAACCCCATGTTCTTCCGTAGCGACCGAAATCATAAATAACTTTCTTATGTTGATCCTGAGTGTTTACTGTTATTGTTGTATGTCCAATATTGTGTTTCCCGTAAGGCATACCGATATTTATACTCAGAGCAGAAAGTAAGGATGTTAAGGAAATGATAAGGATAAAAATAAGTTTTTTATTCAACCACATACTCAAGCGACTCCTTTTTGTTGTTTCTTTTTATGTTTAATGACAGTTTATCAGCGTTACGAAGCTTCTGATACGCTTGAAGAGCTTTGTCAGGACTGCTTATATCTATTCCGTTTATGCTTTGAACAACATCGCCGTTCTGAATGCCTATTTTTTTATATATACTGTTAGGGCGTATTCTGAATATTCTGAACCCGTCTCCGTCCGGTGAAGGAACGATACGGGCTTCACGGGCAAGAGAGTTGAGATTGGTTGTTGCTTTCATGATATCTTCTCTTTTGATAACATATCTTCCGTCATCAAGTTTTCGTATATCAAAATCATCTGTCGTCGAAGAGGCTTTTCTTGCAGGAGACGGTTTCTTTTCAGCAGTTTCCGTTGACTCATCTTCATCTGCCGTTCCCACATTTTCACCGATACACTGGATCCCTTCCGGTGTTGACAGAATGGCAAAGTTTCTTCCTATGGCAGAAACACTTATATCAGAATCGGGGATTTGAGATCTTACAGAGATAACATGAGCAGAATCGTCACTATCGGAACCTCTTTGCCGTTGATTTCGATTATATCTTCTCGTACGCCTTCTGGAGGAGGAAGCTCCGCCCATCATTATGGAAGCTGTGGATTCTTCGTAAGGGATTGCTATTACAGTCCCCAGAAGCTGAGCTTCCTCGTAAAGAGGACATTCGGAAGGATTCATAAAGTAGTGAAGAAACTTTCTTTTTTTTGAATCACGCATTTCAGAACTTTCTTCTTCCCCTTCAGAAAAAGCTCCGGATTCAGATTGTTTCATGTTTTTGCGAGCCATGGATTCAAATTGAATTGTCCTTCTGGAAGAATCAAAAATATTGTGGTTTTTTAATTTGTCTTTTTCTTCACCCATAACTATGAATTCCGCTTTTTTTACATTACTGTTGTCGGAATGTATGGATTCAAAGTACTCTTTTTCAATGGGAACAAAAACCAGGTTGTCTTTCACGATCATTGAAAGAATGAGCATAACCATGGAAAATGAGAAAAAGGCTATTGCAAAAAAAATTACCACATTAAACATTACTCTGGTATTGATTCTCATAACACTTCATGCCTTAATATACAGGAACCAGTTACTCTTCAGTATAATCATTATGCGACAATGTCAATTAAATTGAATAATCCGGTTTTTTTCATTTGTCTAAAACAGAGAGATCAAAAGCTTTTATATACTGAAATCGACCATATGCATCGGTATTACTGCGTTTCATGGACATTTTACCTTTGAACTCAGGGCTTTTTAAAGAGGAGATGTTTTTTTTGTCCATCCATTCTGAAAGATTTTCTTTAATGTTTTTGATAATTGAAGGGGATTCCCTGTAAATGGCTGAAACTATCTGACAGGCATCGGCTCCTGCGTATATAGCTTTTGCAACATCTTCAGCAGAATTTATGCCGGATGAAGTACATATGTCAATATTGTATCTGTTAGCCATTATGCCTGTCCAGCGCAAAGCCTCGCTCATATCTCCGGGATTGGTAAATTGTATTTCGGAAAGGAATTCTTCGTTTTCCGGGTCGATGTCGAACTTATAAAAACGATTAAAAAGAACAACTCCCGCCACACCTTTTTTTTCAAGTTCTTTTACAATTCTCGGAATAGATGTGTAGCTCGAACTTATTTTTACAGTGACAGGAATATTTATAATGCTTTTAACTTCGGAAACTATATTAAACAGTGGTGCTTCAATCTCTTCGGGTGTTTTTTGGTGTTCAGTTGTGAAAGTGGTTATGTTGAGTTCAATTGCATCTGCTCC